>SEDB01000242.1 GCA_004210715.1 Pedobacter sp. | reverse complement strand
ATTAAAGCTCATAAAAACAATAAATATCAAACCCACATGAACCAAAACATGTAAATACAGCTTCGCCGATTTAAGTTTTTTTCTTTCCTTATCCTTAACCCAAGAGGTAGGTTGAAGAAAAAAATCGCCTATTAAATGTGCCAGTATGAGCTTTATTAATATGATATCCATTATTTAGATATTATTTGGTTTATTTTTCTGCGGTATAATTTATCCATTTCTAAAATCTCTGAATAATGAGCACGTTTTAGCGCCTCACTAACAGACGATTGTGTTCTCCCTGAAATAGCCGCTAGTTCACTTTGAACTACATTTTCATTTTCTAAAGCCAGTTTTACCATTTCTGCGGCAACTACTCCCCAGCTATCCATCGCAACTAAAGATAACTTAATTAACACATTAATTTCTTCATCAAATTCTGGGTAATCCGTTTTTATAGCCAAATTTACTTTAGCTTGTTTCAAGCTGTCGAAAGCAGCACCAGAGTTTATAAAGGCATCTCCGCTCGATTCTGACAGCTTTTTACGCTTGCTTTTTACTTCTCCGATTCCAATACCCATCCTTACATCTGCAGGTTTGTTTATTCTGATACAAGCTTTTAAGTAAGCAGCAGTTCTAATGGCGTTTTCTGGTTCAACTTCTACCTGAAAACTATCTCCACGATAAATCTCCCACTTACTATTATGCCCTGAAATCACTTTCAAGGCATTTTTTAAGCTAAGCAACCAGCTGTCTTTAATCTTTCTTGAGCCTACAATATCGCCTGTTATTATGCAAATCATAATACAATATCGGATTAAATAGTTAAAATAAAAAATATTATCGGGTAATTAGCCGATAATTGACTTTATCGGCTAATTACCCGATATTTTAAATTATCGGGTATTTAGCCGATATTAATCTAAAACTTAAACTTAAATTTATTGTTTAGTAGTCATGGCATTAATCGAATTCACGAAAAGAGGCATTTACTGTAAGCAAGGCGATTTTTACGTAGACCCTTGGTGGCCTGTAGATTATGCTGTAACAACGCATGGCCACAGTGACCATGTGCGCTTTGGCAATAAACATTACCTCTGCCATACCTTAACAAAACCCATAATCAAACGCCGCATCAGTGAAGATTTGGATGTTGAAACGCTAAATTATGGAGAAAGCATTGTTCGTAACGGGGTAAATATTTCATTTTACCCAGCCGGACACATTATTGGCTCAGCACAAGTTCGATTAGAATATAAAGGAGAAATCTGTGTTATTTCTGGAGATTATAAAACAGAAGATGATGGCATTAGCGATGTTTTTGAACCGGTTAAATGCCATTCATTTGTTTCTGAAAGCACTTTTGGTTTACCAGTTTACAAATGGCAGAAACAAGATATCGTATTCGATAAGATAAAAAGTTGGGTGAATGATAATATTCCTCAACAGAAAACCAGTGTATTAATTGCGTATAGTTTAGGGAAAGCGCAACGTTTGATTAAAAACCTTGCCGGAGATGTTCCCATTTACGTTCACAATAGCATTGCAAACCTAAACGAAGTCATTATAAATGCTGGTGTTAACTTGCCCGAAACCATTAGGATTACACCAGAAACCACTAAAGACGAATTGCAGAAAGGTATTGTGATTGTGCCACCTGCTATGCGTGATAGCCGATGGATTAAAAATTTATCGCATCCTGTAACGGGTATTTGCTCAGGCTGGATGCAGGTAAGGGCGCACCGCCGCTGGCAAAGTGCTGATGCGGGTTTTGCGCTAAGCGACCACGCAGACTGGACAGGCTTAATGGATGCAATTACAGCAACCGGTGCTGAAAAAGTTTATGTTACGCATGGATTTACAGCCGCTTTTAGTCGTTTTTTAAATGATGAGGGCATTGAATCAGAAGAAGTAATGACCAAGTTCGGGCAAGAAGATGACGAAGAAAACAAAGTGGATTTAGCAGATACTGAAAATCGTAATTCTGAAACCGAAAACCAAAAATCAGAATGAAACGATTCGCCAAATTAATCCAAAAGCTCGAATTGAGCAATAAAACCAACGATAAAATCGCTGCATTGGTTGATTATTTCAATTATGCTGATGATAAAGATAAAATTTGGGTAATTGCTTTATTCACGGGCAAGAAACCACGGCGACCAATTAAATCAGCATTATTAAAATATTGGGCAATAGAAATTACCGAAACACCTGAGTGGTTGTTCTCTGAAAGTTATTCGAATGTTGGCGATTTGAGCGAAACCATTGCCCTGCTCCTGCCGCCTGCCGAAAAAACTTCCGATTTCCAACTGTACCAATGGATTGAAGATTTGCATAATTTGGAGGGAAAAGACGATGAGACCAAAAAGGAATTTATTTTAAATGCCTGGAACACACTGGAGACACAAGAAAGGTTTATTTTCAATAAATTGATTTCAGGGAATTTCAGAATTGGTGTGTCAAATAAAATGCTTGTAAATGCTTTGGCTAAACAAAGCAGCCTGGATAGTGCTCAAATTATGCACAGTATTATGGGCAAGTGGAATCCTTACGAAATCACTTTTACAGAATTAATTAACGGAACACATGTAAATACCGATAATTCCTGGCCTTACCCTTTCTGCCTGGCTTATGCGTTGGAACAAGAAACTGAAAAACTGGGTGATATTTCAGAATGGCAAGCCGAATGGAAATGGGATGGCATTCGCGGGCAAATTGTAAAGCGCAATGGCGAACTTTTTATCTGGAGCCGAGGCGAAGAATTGGTTACCGAACAATTTCCCGAGCTGCATTTCTTAGTTGATATTTTACCCGATGGCGTTGTTTTAGATGGCGAAATATTGGCCGTTCAGGATAAACAGGTCTTATCTTTTAGTACCTTACAGCAACGTTTAAACCGTAAAACGATAAGCAAAAAACAATTGGAAGATGCCCCGATTGGTTTCTTTGTGTACGATGTTTTAGAGTATGAAACCAATGATTTTCGGGGGCAACCGCTTAGCGAAAGACGAAAAATACTAGAACAATTAATTGGTAATTTAGACGAAAGCGCCGTCATCCTTTCGCCTGTTATTCATTGCAAAACCTGGGAAGAACTGGCTGAACTAAGGCAAACTTCTCGCTCCATTAACAGCGAGGGCATTATGCTTAAAAAGCTAAGTTCCCACTATCACAGTGGGCGTAAACGTGGCGATTGGTGGAAATGGAAGATTAATCCTTACACGGTTGATGCGGTTATGATTTATGCTCAGAAAGGTAGCGGACGTAGGGCAAATTTCTTTACCGATTATACTTTTGCGGTTCGCGATGGAGAAAATTTGGTTACCATTGCTAAGGCTTATTCGGGCTTAACTGATAAAGAAATTAAGGAAGTTAATTCCTTTGTAACCAGAAATGCAATCGAAAAATTCGGTCCCGTTAGAACGGTAAAGCCAGAATTGGTTTTTGAAATCGCATTTGAGGGAATTGCCGAAAGCAAAAGACATAAAGCTGGTTTAGCACTTCGTTTTCCAAGAATTTTACGTTGGCGAAAAGATAAAAAAGCAGCAGAAATTAATACACTTGAAGATTTAAGGCAGTTATTAGCATCAACGTTTATAAATGAGTAGAAATTAGGTTTCTGTGTTATGTTTTTTTAGAAGAGAAACTTTTAAAATAGATACAATTACAAAAATTTCTCCACTGCGGTCGAAATGACGATTTAACTATGTAATGTATGAGGGATATTTTTTATGAGCTAGATTTAGGCAATTAGCATTCCCCTCTTTTAGATGGGTGCCCCGCAGGGCGGGGTGTTTATTTGTCTTAGCCAGACAGGCTCTTTTTACCCTATACAATTGCATAAATTAATACGATTGACGTTTTTTAGGCAGTCGTCATTGCGAGGTACGAAGCAATCTTAATGCGATAAATTAAACTAATGTTGTAGGATCGCTTCTTGTCT
>SEDB01000022.1 GCA_004210715.1 Pedobacter sp. | reverse complement strand
TCATAATCATAATAATCCAGCGTGGATACACCATTTTTAAGAACACTAACCGGTGCATCCCTAACCGCGTAAGTTTCCCCAGAGTGCCAAACTTTTTGTAGCAGGGCAAAAAAAGGTTGCCCATCGAGTTCAGGGAGCGCCTCCATTAAAGGTTTTCCTATCACAGCAGAAGTTTTGCCCCAAACACCAAGCATACCTTCATTGGCAAAACGTATGATCATGTTGTCATTGGAGTAAATGGCTGTAGCTTCGGGGGAACATCCAAGAGCCTGGATGATTAGATCCCGGCTAAACCCTACATCTGGAAGTTGTTTATCAGTATTCATTTAGAATCCAAACATAGAAAAAATGGGCAAAACTTCATAGAGAAGGGACTTTAAAAAAGTCAGGAATTGAGAGCTAACGGGCAACCCTGTACACACGGGTCATGCCTCGTAAATATGGCCCTGACGAAAACATATACCGCGATTTTTATTGAGTAGATTTCTGCCAAACTTTTCTGCACCATTTATGTCTATCTAATACAGATAAAATGATAGGCGAAATGGAAAATGACAAATCGAAAAAAGAAATCATTCAAGAACTAAAACAAGTTCATGAAAGAGTCGAAAACGACCCTGATAAAAAATATGATGCTGGAGAGGTTGATTCCACAATAGATGATCTTGGCGACCAAATTATTGGTAGCGATGCAGACAGCGATAAATCTCTGGAGATTAACGAAACTGAAAAAGAGAAGCAAAGCAAGGGCAGTGATGCGTCTAAAATCTAAGCAGACACAATAGAAAAAGCAAATCACAACTAAAAAATCTACACATGACAACTTCAAAAAAAGACAACAAATCAGAAGAGGTTTCCAAACCTGCTGCTCAGAAACAAACAAAACCGGCTTCATCAGCGGCAGGCGATAGTGACAAGGCTAAGACCTCAACAAAGAAGGCTAAATTTGAGAACCCGAAAGATGATCCTGCTTGATAATATAAATGGATTTTATTAGGTAAAGTTTTGATCAATCATATTGATTCGGATCATTCGTATCGGGTCCGTTGTCCGTACTGAATAATTACTCTTTCCATCTTCAATGGAAACTCAAGACCTACAAGGTTTTTTGAGACCAACACTTCTATTCAAACCATCAATATGAAAATTACATACCTTTTATTTTTCTTTTGCTGTTTGACATCTGTGCAAATAAGTCATGCTCAGGAGCAGTCTACTTACACTTTCAAAAAGGCATCGGCCAACGGTACTGGTAAGATTTATATGGGCAGGGAAATTGCCCGTGTGATGAGCTTTGAGGGAGTTGAATGGTTAGAAAGAAACAGCAGGACAAAGGAGGAAAACACCAATATGGCTCTGGCTTCTCTACCATTGAAAAGCAACAGTATCGTGGCTGATATTGGTGCAGGATCCGGCTTTTACACTTTTAGAGTTGCCCAACGAATTCCAAATGGAAAGGTCTACGCTGTAGAAATTCAGGATGATGCTATTGCCTATCTTAACAAAAAGGCGGTCCAAGACCGCATTTTGAATGTGGAAGTAATCAAGGGTACTGATCAATCACCAAACTTACCGGTAAATTCTATTGATCTGGCATTCATGGTCGATGTCTATCACGAACTGCAGCATCCTGCAAGCTACCTGAGGGCATTAATGAAGGCACTTAAGCCAAATGGTCACCTACTGCTGCTAGAATATAAGGAGGAAGACGCCTCAGTAGCGATCAAACCGGAACACAAAATGAGCGTCAAGCAAGTCAGGAAAGAACTATCTGCCAATGGCTTTAAGCTGATCAAGAATGGCACATTCCTACCGCTCCAGCACTTTTTGCTGTTTGAGAAAACAGGAAAAAAAATGTGATCGCCTTTTTTTGAAGACCTTATATTTGTGCTCTTGGCATAATATCCCGCCGTTTTTGTTCCCGTCATATTTTTGAGTTTATATCTATTCCTTTAAAGCGTGCATTTGGTAAACTTGGGCGTAGATACGTAAGCGAGCGGATCGATAGAAAGTTAACAAAAGTTGCAAACATGTTTGCTGTGGAGGTTAGGAAATAGTAATCAATTAACGTTAATAGTTCTTATCTGGTTTATTGCCTAATCGTTCGCTGAAAAGCTCATCATAGTGTTCTGCAACATTGCAAGCGCGATTAACTGTTATTATCATCAGAATGAAGAGCGGTATGTTTGAGAAGATAAGATTTGTCTATAGCAGCAAAAGAGAAAAAAACCCCAATTAGAAGCACAAGTGACCTAATCCAATTCATTCCGGACCATTCGGATGACAATTTTTTAAGGGTTTGGGTATCAGGCGTTGGCTGAGACATCATTATATCAGTCCTGGGGTGGAAGTAAGTAAAGGCAAAAATATCTCCTGACACATAGCAAATCAAGGCTATCCCAAGAAAAAACCTAATATTTTTAGGTCCTTTCCAATATAAAATGAGTGATAGCAAAGTCAGACATTGGCTTGCCGGAGAAAATATTTTGAAAAATTCTCCAGGATTTACAGTTTTAAAAAATTCTCTTGCAGCAACAATAGATTTCGGAATGTCATGGTCAGTGGCAGCAGCGATTATCAGCGAATTGAAGATGTTCGCAAATAGTACTCCACTTGCTAAAGCGGCTGAAGTTAAAAGAATTATTTTTTTCATTGTTTGATCGAGTTTAAAAATAAACTTAATCAAAAAACTTGATAAAAATCAGCTGTTCAGGGCATTATAATTTCATATCAGTATTCTTGTAATAAACCAACCTATTTTATCAATACCTAATCCATCATTTTAAATTTAAATTAGGAGTAGTTATAGCTAATGCTTTTTAGTGATTGTTGCTAAATTGATCTAACTTAACCGATTCTATCTTGCCCTGTTTACACTTCTGGCCTCAACATTCGGTGCCACAAAATGTGAAGATTCAAAAAACGCTAAGTGTTCTGCGCTGAGCGGCGGACAAAACCAAATCGGAAGGGGCTATTCTCTTTCGGTGCCGGCGTCGGCTGGAGCATTTGTCGTTCGATCGTGAGTGGTATCAGCACTAAGCGAATCCTGATTGGCTGTGCTATCAGTATACTGGTTCATTTCTTCAGCATTTTTTTGATCTGCCTGTTTGCCATTGCATGCGCTAAAAGCCAGAGCTACTCCAAAAACAAGCATAATTGATTTCGTTTTCATTATGTTAAATATTAGTGTATAGTTATAATCAATCTCAATGAGTTAATGTTTTAACAAAAACTCATGGAAGTCAGATAATATTTAATGCCGACTGTCGACAATTGCCCACATCACAATTAATAAAGAGCCCGCCCGATTGAACACCATTGAGCAGATCAGCACTTTTAAAGACTCCAAACTAATCCAAGACAGTCTCCACACGATGCATTGCCTGCTGTGGCCAGTTGCATTCTCAATGATTCGATAAGGGGACTAACCATTCCTCCGCAACATCTTTAAGACAACATAACTAGTTTGGTAACAAAACATAAAGCATTTAATAAGCTCAATAGCAACCAAAAAGAACCATTTAACTTTTATGCTGTTGTCTTATAAACCCTAGTATTATGAAAAACGAACCTATAAGCTTAACCACAAATTTTGCGGTCAGCAAAACTGAACTTTTTAAAGCCTGGACAGAACAACCGGCACTCACATCATGGTGGAAACCAGTAGGCCGTACCCTGAGCAGTCTCGAAAATGAGATTAAAGACGGAGGTAAAATACGCTACAAATTTGACGACCAATCGCAAGAGGGAGAACTTATAATCGAAGGCGAATACCAAAGTGCTATACCTGAAGAAAAACTGGTCTATAGTTGGAACTGGATTATGGACGACCAGCCAATAGAAAATGGAATCTATCTCCTTACAGTTGAATTTAAAGATGTCGAGGGTGGATCTCAACTCAGTATTACGCAGCAAAACCAGAGTGAGCAGGAAGGCATTCATCCTCATGAGAAAGGTTGGGAAGGTGCACTGAAATCTCTTAAGGACTACCTCGAACGATAACACAGTCGATTCCACGCGCATAGGCGGCCTAAAAACCGCCAAGTTGTGCTCCTTGAGAAAATCAAATTACTTTGCGGATTACAAATCCTATAAGTTCAATTGCAGAGAAATCAGTAAACAACTTTTTTTTCGGAGCCAACAAAACCTTGAGGTTGCGTTGGTGGCGCCAACCTTAAAATTTGTGTAAAAAAATAGATTTACTCAATATTTAATCATTACTGGTTCGTTGACAAAATATAAAGAAGGTTTGAAATCTAATTAAGCCTTAAAATTTTACCAATGTTATTTTCGGAAAATACTTTTAATGTTCAAGTGGGCAATAATAGCAGTTAATCCACCATATGAAACCGTTAAGTTCCAATATTGCAAACGACACTGCAGTTAAAAACTTGTAAAAACTGGATTCGCCTGCAATATCGCAATCCATGAAAGTCTGTAATCAAACAAACGAGCAAACGGATTATTGTGGTAAAAGCGATAGATATATCTTAGTCATCGTAGAAGGTTATCCTCTAAATCTTCAACAAACCATACTTATAGGCAAATGAAACAAGAGAAGCAGTATTCTTCGTTCTCGTTTTGATGATGAGGTTTTTCCTAAGGTTCTCAACCTTACTTGGTTTTATTTTTAATTCCTTGCTGATCTCTACATAGGTTAGGCCATCAGCAATTAATTCAATCATTTTTATTTCCTGTGGATCTATCCCCATAATGGCTGGGCTTGGGTTAATGTTGGCACTCATAGGTGATTCCAACAAATAAAGCAAGCAAAAGTTCTGAGTATGGACCATTTAAACATAAAGGTTTTGAATGCTAATGGATTATCGAGGATAATTTAAATTTTGGAAACACCACATATCGCTTTCACTACCATAATCACATTTACCGTTCCAATGGATGAGCAGCAATGTTTCTTTATCTTCTTATCCGCACTGGTAAAACATCTCTATCAAGATCATATCCTTATCCAGCAAACCAGAATAGGCATATACCGAAAACATTACAACCATTCTCTCAAGCCACCCAACTATTGAAGAATTAGCTGAACGTTTGCCGGAGAAACAAGTCAACGCATCCTATTGAAGGCGAATTCAATAATACCCTCCCAGTAAACGTAAAAGGGCGAGCTCATGGCATTAGGAACAAGTAGGACTAAAAACTCATTACTGAGGGCAGCCCTTAAATCTGAACTTAAAGACTATTCAGGTATTCATGTTTGTGATGCTTTTCCGGGATTCCTAGGCACTCCGGGCATGCACCATGCAGCAAATTATACTGGAAAGTCACTGAAACCTGGCCCAATTGTTTATGACCCTTTCAGACTCCCCCAAGCAATCTTTAAGTTATCACGGCATCCACGGCCGGAAAAAATGGTAGGAAGTTTCTCTATCCTGATGCGCTCCTATGGGCTTGTTCCTGCACTGACCCGTGGCGTAGCATCTGCTGTGATCAAAACTTATCTTAAACAGGCAAAGGAAATTCCTGCCACTAGCGGAAATATCTTTAATCCGGTCGAATATGGACACGCTGCCCATGGTGGATGGGGACTTCCCGGAAAGCCTAAGGCACATCGAAAATACATAGCGCTTGGTGCACTAGTTCTGCTATCGGGCTTTTTATTAGCCAAAAAAAAATAATATATCCCATCGTTTTTCTAAAATCTCATCTTGCGTAAGGAGAACAACATTCAGCAATAATGCGGCTAGATAACAGGATCCCTGCCCAATCTCATTCGCCCAAGTTCACTTGCGAATTCAAATAAAACTCTGTTATCCTCCACACGATCAGACAACTATAAAAAGATGAGATTATGAACATAGGCTAGATGCGTGATAGGGATCAGCCGATGTCCGTTGATATATCCATCAGATGTAGATTAAATACTTTTATTAAAGCGTATAAAATCATAAAACTTTTGGAGACAATGCTGGGTTATTTCTGAATTAACAACAATTTATATGGGAATAGAATTACCAAACCCGATTTACCAATACCATTTAAACCCTGATCTCGACCAAATTGACTGGAAGCGGATATTGGCATTGTTCCAAAAAATCAACTGGAAACACAGGCTGGCTGAAGAAATTGAGCTTGCTTTCAAAAACAGTACCACTACCCTTTTTGTTTACGATCAAAATGAAATCATTGCTTTTGGCCGCGTGATTGGAGATGGCAGGTATTATGCCATGTTAGCTGATGTGGTAGTTGATCCGGATTATCAGGGCAAAGGACTGGGCAAGTATTTGGTCAAGACTTTGAACAGCGCACTAATCAATTATCATTTCGTAAACCTAAGTGCTGCGCCGGGTGCTGATGAATTTTATAAAGGGATGGGCTGGAAGAAACAAACTACTGCTTTTATCTGGCCACAAGGGCCGAAACAACTTCGTCAGCACTGCGAGCGTGAAGAATGACATTTCGTTACTGATCACAACGAATCTGCTGCCCGGTTCACTCCATGCGAAAACTCACCATCCTCTTAGCGTTCCAGTTTGATTAATTGAATCTATTAATATTGTGCGTTTTAAAATTGCGAGGGAGACTGATCGTCGGAAAAGCACGGCTGAATGTAAGATTGTGTTTTTGAACCAATCTTTATCACCCGAATTTCATTAAACACTCCTATCGGGAGTAACACATGAATCCTTTCTCAAAAGGGAGTAAATTGGATTACACAAAATGAAATTATGAATAAGAGAATAATACTACTGGAAGATGATCCCGGGGTGAGAGATGTCATTGAACTTATACTGGAACTGGAGGGATACCAGGTCGCAAGTTTTGAAACTGTTGAGAAATTGATGAGCCGCCCACTACAGGAATCTCCTGATTTATTTATCCTGGATGTAATGTTACCAGACGGAAACGGGATTGAAGTTTGCCGTGAGTTGAAAGCCATTGGAGATCAGGTCCCGATTTTAATGATGAGCGCACATGCTATGGAGAGGGATATTTCAACGTCATGTTCAGCTGAGGCTTTCATTGCAAAGCCATTCGACATCAACAACTTGATTAATACGATTACAAGGTTGGTGAACGATAATCTATGAAAGTTCGCCCTGGTAGTTGCCTGAAAGAAGTGCCATTAACTATCTGAATCTTGGGTAAAAAAATTTGATTAGTTAGAAGATCCGGACTGCATTTATGTTTATAAAATGCAGTCTAAAAACTGATTACTGGTTGATTTCGACATCGAAGAATGAATCTGATGATTTCCAACATTTACAACCAAGCTTAGCAAATTTAAACTTTTAATTACCATGACTGTGTTTCGCCGAATTAGGGAAGACGGTTCCAGTGATGAGGTTAAATCAATGATATTCAAGCATCAATTTATTGTCCAGGGCAAAGATGTAAGTCGTTTGGTTAGCGAGGTAGTTATGAATGGGATATTTTGTGCCCATTTCGCTCAGCGAATCAACCAAGTTTTTAACAACCCTTCGCATCTTTTGCTTATATCGCTTTCTTTTCAGCATCAGCTCATTAATTTCTACCTCTTCAATAGCCGCGTCAATTTCATGCCCAAGGGCATGGATTTCTTCAAGAAGCATTACGTATTGATCAAATTGTTCCTGTATAGTATTTTTACTCATTTTTTTTTGTTTCCTCGATCACTATAGAACCAGCTGAACAGCTGATTAACAACTCATCGCCATCTCTTTTATCAATTACCCGGATACGGGTATTTACTTTACAGAGTTTTTCTACCAAAAGCTCCTGTATTCCCGCCCATTCCTGCGAAACGTTTTCCAAATGTCTCTCTTTTCTTTCTAATTCGACGCAAGCAATAAGGTGTTCATCAGCCTGAACAGCTGAAACAGAATTTTCTTTTGAAAGATCAGGTAGTTGAGAGGCATCTACTGCGCGCTTGGCTTGTTCCACTTCAATGGACAAGTCTTCGTATTTATCAAAAAGTTGCTGAATGTTATCATTTACCATGATCTTTAAACGTCAATGTAGCGCATTAAGTTTTGTTAATTTCAAACGTTTCGTATTATTTAAGCCTTTAAGACTTATTTTAACAAAACAAATTAATATTTGGCAATGATGGTTTGGATAAATGGACATGATAAAACATTTAACATTTAAAGAGGTTTTATAGCATATGGAAAACATCAATCTACTCTTAATTCCGGCAGCCCGTAAAGGCGAAATAGAAGTGCTCAGTGAACTGATTCGAAGGAAGGCTGACCTGAATTTTACTGATGAAAAAGGTTATACCCCCTTAATTATAGCTGGCTACAATAACCAACTTGGTGCAGTAGAGCTTTTGATTGACGCTGGTGCGGATATCGATGCTGCAGACCACGGAGGTAATACTGCTTTGATGGGCGCCGCCTTTAAAGGTTATATTAATGTTGCACAGATGCTCATTGAAAAAGGGGCTAATTTAAATTTACAACATGGAAATGGCGGTTTTATGCCGGAATCTTTCTGGGATTTTCCCTTTCCCAAAACCGGTGAAGTGCAATCATGTCTTTAAAAGTGCTGCTTAACAAACTGGCATCAGCCGATACCAGTACACCTTCCCTTAAAACAGTTTCCTTTGAATATTCCGCCGGAAGTTTTTTATGGAAATAAGTTGATTCCAATACCTGAAGCGCCTGTTCATCTGCCGCAATAGCTTTACAATGCTTAAATGCCTCATTTAGAAAATGAATGGCATTGGCCTCGGCTTCCAGTGTCGCCACCGAATTAATTCCCCCTGGCACATAAACCGCATCATACAACACAGAAGCTGCAGTCAGAAAACTTTCATCAGGTACAATTTCCTGATCCCCCACGGAAATGATTTTTCCAAGTTTAGGTGCGATAATATGTACCACAGCACCCTCAGCTACAAGCGCATCTTTGACGGTGCTCAATGAATTTTCATCAACCCCGTCTGCGGCCAGTATCGCAATCTTTCGGGTCTTTATCGTATCCTTAACTGTACCGGCCATACTCAAGGCGGCAGAGCTAGCCAAACTGCCTTCAGGATTCTGGGAAGCATAATCCGCGGGATCTCCATCGGCAGGAATGCTGCTGTTCAGGGATTCCAATGGAAGATCTGGAATATGCAGTCCCAAAGCATAAGCCACGCCTGCAGCCAAGCCTTTATCAATCTGCGCAAGAACGGCAAGCATCCTTTCGCGAATTTCCACTGCCTTGACCTTTCCAAGTTCAAAACTCAAAGCATCAATGATGTGATTTTGCTCTGGGTCACTTTGAGAATTAAAGAACAATTTTGCCTGCGAGAAATGGTCAAAAAAACTTTTGCTTCTCGCCCTGATTTTCCTCGCATCAATGCGCTCATTATAACTTACAAATCCCCCATCAGCCGCCTTAACTTGCCGCGGATCGTTTGAGGCTAGACCATTTGGACCATAACTGGTTTTCCCTCTGTTAATGGTTTGTCGCATATGACCGTCACGCTGGTTGTTGTGCACAGGAACCACCGGTCTGTTGATGGGAATCTCGTGGAAATTCGGACCGCCCAAACGAATCAGCTGTGTATCGGTATAGGAGAATAAACGGCCTTGCAGCAATGGGTCATTAGTAAAATCAATGCCTGGCACTACATGTCCGACGTGAAATGCCACCTGCTCGGTCTCTGCAAAGAAATTATCCGGGTTTCTGTTCAAAGTCATCTTTCCGATACGCTGCACCGGAACAAGTTCTTCAGGGATGAGTTTGGTGGGATCAAGAATGTCGAATTCAAATTTAAACTCATCCTCCTCAGGGATGATCTGTACACCGAGTTCCCATTCAGGAAATGCACCAGCTTCGATCGCATCCCATAGGTCGCGGCGGTGGAAATCGGGGTCTTTGCCCGAGATGGTCTGTGCTTCATCCCAAGCCACCGCGTGCACGCCCAACAGAGGTTTCCAGTGAAATTTCACAAAGTTGGAATCGCCCTGCGCATTTACGAAACGAAAAGTATGCACACCAAATCCTTCCATCATGCGGTAACTTCTGGGCAAAGCCCTATCACTCATTGCCCACATGATCATGTGTGCAGATTCAGGAAGATGGGAAATGAAATCCCAGAAAGTATCGTGGGCGGATGCGGCCTGCGGCATTTCATTGTCAGGCTCTGGTTTAACGGCATGGATCAGATCCGGGAATTTCACGGCATCCTGAATAAAGAATACCGGCATATTATTGCCCACCAAGTCGAAGTTGCCCTCCTGGGTGTAAAACTTGACCGCAAAGCCCCGGACATCCCTGGCCAGATCTGTTGACCCCCTAGAACCCGCCACAGTTGAAAAACGCACAAACACAGGTGTCTCCTGCCCTGGATCTGTTAAAAAAGCAGCCCGGGTCAAAGCTGATTGATCTTCATAAACTTTGAATACCCCATGAGCAGCTGAGCCTCTTGCATGTACAATGCGCTCTGGAATCCGTTCATGATCAAAATGAGTGATTTTTTCACGCAGTATGAAATCCTCCAACAGTGTCGCACCCCGCTCTCCCGCTTTTAGTGAATTCTGATCATCATTAATCTTTACCCCATGATTGGTTGTCAAGGCCTCGCCTGTTGAATCGGCGATGAATGATTCGAGTTTTTTTGTTTTCTCATTTTCCTGCTGCAACCGCTCAGGCGATTTTTGAGCATTTTTATTTGCCATAATTATATCGGTTATGCTTCCTCAGCAGCTTTATAGTTAATATCTTTTTCCGCAATTTCCGATAATTTTATATCGGCCTGTTTTTCCTCGTTCAGCGTTTGCTCCAATATTGAAGCGACCTCATCAAGGCCAAGTGTGACTGCTAGTTGGTGCAGTCCCCCGTAGCTGGCAATTTCATAATGCTCTACTTTCTGTGAAGCCAGGATGATGCCAACGTCACGCGTTGCCGTCCCGGCCTCGGTCTCTTCCACAATACCTTCTGCTTCTTTGGTCAATCCTTCCATTGCATCACACTTTTTAGCAATGGCTTTCTCATCAAGCATTTCAAAAACCTGCTCCAGCCTGGATACGTGGACATTAGTCTCTTCCAAATGGGTCGTGATAGCCTTTTTGAGGTTTGGAGAAGTAGCCGATGAAATCATTTTGGGAAGTGATTTCACTAAGTGGTTCTCTGCCCAGTAAAGGTCGGCGATGGAATCTTTGAAAAGTGCTGTCAGTGCAGGAGCTTCCTGAATAATCGTTTTTGAGGCGAATTTAGCATCGCCGGTAGTTTCTTTTTTTGCCATGGTACGTTTTATCAGTTAGGTAGAGATTAAACCCTAAATTGGATACATAAGTTTTGTTTATTATTATTCCATTTAATTAAAAGAGCATCAAGGCTTATAAAGGGTCTCTAACGTAGAGTACTAGATAAAAGAGCAAGTCAATAACAGATGGTCGTAATTTTTAAGTTTGATTTTTCAAAACTTTTAAAAATGTCTGATGTCTTTCTCCATATGACCATCCCTCTAATCTATGAAAATTGGAATTATTTCTCATCTCAAACACCCTATTTGTCAACCCTTCGCCGGAGGACTGGAAGCCTTTACCTATCAAATCACAAAAGCGTTAGTGGCCATGGGTCATCAGGTGATACTTTTTGCGAGTGAGTCGTCAGATGTTCAGCTCCCCTTAATTCCGATTTTATCGGATCATAACTATGATAATCAATCGGGGACAAGAAAAAAAATACGTGATCTGCCATCAGAATATATCGCTGAACATCATGCGTATTTTAAATTGATGAATGAACTGGACGGATATGGTTTTGATGTAATTTTCAATAACAGCTTGCACTATATTCCCATAACCATGGCCAATACCCTCAGCACGCCCATATTAACTGTACTTCATACTCCTCCATTTTACGAGCTAAAGCTAGCGGTAAAAGCAGAACGCAACGCACCAGTGGTAAACTATTGCACCGTTTCCAGGCAGAGCGCCAAAAACTGGGCTGGAATGATCAGTGATTGTCCTGTTATCCTCAACGGCATTCAAATTAATGACTGGTCATTTTTTCCCCGTTCAGCGAGCCCGGCCTACGCGATCTGGTTCGGACGGATCCATCCCGACAAGGGATTGCACCATGCCATACTGGCGGCCAGGAAAGCGGGATTGCCGCTCAAGGTTGCCGGCGGGATTGCAGACCAGAAATACTATGAAAATAAGATCGTTCCACTTTTGGGGCAGGACATCAGCCTCTTAGGACTTTTAGACCACAACGCCCTAAATACCGAAATCGGTAATGCCAGTGTTTGTTTGGTCACGCCCTGCTGGCAGGAACCTTTTGGATTGGTAGTGGCAGAAGCTATGGCATGCGGAACACCTATCGCAGGATTCCGGATCGGTGCATTACCCGAACTGGTTACGCCAGAAACCGGATATCTTGTGGAGAGTGGCAATGTCGATGAACTCTGCAAAGCTATACAGCAAGCTCAAAAACTAGAAAGGCAAAAAGTTAGAGACCATGCTTTGGCCAAGTTCCGTTTTGGACGTATGGCCGAAGAATACGAGACTTTGCTAAACACCATATCCTTACAGAAAAAATTAACTATGCCCTATGATAGATGACTCATCAAACCTTAATGATAAAATAAAAGCCACCTTAGAAAAGATTTCAGCGCTAGCCGTTCGAACGGAATGCAATCCTAGGGGTCCGGTAGAAGAATTCCGCTGGCTCAGCGAAAGCGGTGCCTTGGAGATCGTACTCCCGGGAAAACCCCTGGATTTCAACGGAAAGAATATGGCAAGCCTTTTAAAACTATTAAAAGCTGTTGGAAAAGCCAATCTTTCGGTTGGAAGAATTTTCGAGGGACATATCAACACACTCTACCTTATTCATCTTTACGCTGAGGAAGCGCAACGTGAACAATACTATAAAGCAGTAACTGAGGAAGGTCATCTGTTCGGCATTTGGAATACGCAGGATGACAACGGTATAAATTTTCATCAAAATGCAGACAGTATCGAAGTAAAGGGCGCCAAAACGTTTTGTTCAGGAGCGCTGCTGGTTGACCGTGCCTTGATTACTGGAAACTTTAAGAATGAACACCTTGATGGATGGCAAATGGTCATTCTAGAAATGTCCAAAATCACGGACCATCAAATTGATCGGGAAAGCTGGCGACCCATTGGCATGAAAGCATCAGGAAGTTTCAGGGTGGATTTTTCGGGTTATCAGCTAATGGCTGAAGACCTTTTGGGTCAGCCTGGCATTTACCTTAACCAACCTTATTTTAATGGTGGAGCCATCCGATTTGCAGCGGTGCAGCTCGGCGGAGCGGAACGCATATGTGAGGAGACGATTAAATATTTGCGGGATCTCGATCGAACAGGGGATTCGTTTCAGCGGGTCAGGATTTCAAATATGATCTCTGCATTGACTGCTGGACAATTAATGCTGGCACAAGCCGGGACTAACTATGATGAGTGGCTTGAGAAGGATGAACAGTCGGCACAACTGATTGCTTACGCCAATATGACCCGGTCCAGCATTGAAGATTTTTGTCTTCAGATCATGGAGGAAAGCAACAGGTGTGTTGGAGCCAGAGGATTAATGGAGCCATCTCCACTTGGTTTGTTTTTCAGAGACCTCAGCTTCTATCTCCGGCAGCCAGCCCCAGATGCCACACGGGTCAATGTTGGTGCTTTTTACTTGGATAACCCCTTAGCGATATATGGATAATATACTAGACAAAGACCTCTTCTGGTCCAACGCTGAGCCCATCGACATCGAGATGTTCAAAACACATCAGCGGTGCCTGGTTATGGTGCCTCACCCGGATGATGAATCTCTCGGCTGCGCAGGTTTGATTGCAACACTAGTCGCTTTGGGCAAAAAGATCAAGCTCATCCTTACCACTGATGGTAGCAAATCACATCCCAATTCAAAAAAATTCCCAAAGGAAGTGATCATTGCTCTTCGTCTTGAGGAATTAAAGAAAGCGATGAATCTGCTTGGACTCGATTCCGATAGCCTTGAACATTATGATGCGCCTGATGCTTCCATGCCCGCAAAGGGAGCTCCTGGATTTGATGGCTTGAAAGCGCGGCTCAAGAACGACCTGATTGAATTCCAACCAGATCTGATCCTGGTCCCTTACGAACTTGACCCCCATTGCGACCACAGGTCCACCTATCAGCTGCTGATCGCTGCACTTGAGTTAGCACATATCAAAAGGCCCAGAATCTGGGAGTATCCGATTTGGCTCTATGAGCATGCCCAGGCAGATGATCTTCCCGATTTGCGAATCGGAGAACTAAAGTCGCTTGATATTAGCGAGCATCTGTCCCTCAAAAGGAAATGCATTTATGCTCATCGATCTCAAACGACCAGGATGATCGATGATGATCCGGATGGATTCATCCTTACAGATCAGGTTATCGGCAATTTTATACAGGACAGGGAGTTCTTTTTAGAGCGAGCAAGAATCAACCCATCTGGAACCCTTTCTCCATCCTATTTTGAACAGCTCTACAGCAGTGACAGAGACCCATGGAAATTTGAGACTAGTAAATATGAGCAGCTGAAGTACCGCAAAACAATTGAAAACATTCCTGAGAAAAGTTACGGCAACGCACTGGAGATCGGCTGCTCTATTGGGGTTTTGACTGCAATGCTCGCCCCTAAGTGCAAAAGGCTGGTTGCAATGGATATTAGTGCAGCGGCGATCAAAGTTGCTAAAGAACGTCTAGGGAAAAATCCAAATATTGAATTCACAATCGCAGGAATTCCTAAGGAATATCCAGAGGGGAAATTTGATCTTATTATCATGAGTGAAGTCGGTTACTATCTCAGCAAAAGCGACCTACTCATAAGCCGGAAAAAGATGATTGAATCGCTGAATAAAGGTGGCATTATTTTATTGGTGCACTGGACACATTTTGTGGCGGATTATCCTTTGAATGGAGACCAGGTTCATGAGTGTTTTCTGGAAAGCGACCTCAATCGTTTGCATGGTTACAGAGAAAATGATTACCGTTTGGATGTTTTTCAGAAGCAATAATGGATACTACAATAGCGATATACGTTCACCACCACGGCTCAGGACACTTGATGAGGGCATTGCAATTGGCTAAAGCACTTTCAAAAAATAAGGTAATCTTAATTGGAAGTGCACTACAGAATACTGACACAATTGAATTGCAAAATGTTGAGCTGCTCCATCTTCCTTTAGATGTTCCAGATACAGATGAGCAGCAGAAGATCACCAGTCAGGCTCCAGATTGTTTTCATTATGCACCGCTAGGATTGCGGGGCATTCGGGATCGAATCACCATGCTTACAAATTTTTTCAAAGAAAAATATCCATTGCTATTGGTCGTTGATGTGTCGGTTGAAGTCACGCTGCTAGCCCGATTATGCGGGGTACCAACAGTAGTGATCAGACAACATGGTGACCGCAGGGATTTACCACATCAGCTGGCCTATCAGAGCGCAGAAATTATCCTTGCACCTTTTAGCAGGGAAATGTATCTGGGCGATAAGAACAGGGATTACCAAAAGACCATTTTTACCGGAGGATTCTCTAGATTTGATCATGCAGCTCTAGAAGGTATACCCTCCACGAGTAATATTGGTATACTCATTGGCGGTGGGGGCAGTTCAATCAATGAATTACTGGTTCAAGAGATCGCCAGTCAATTGCCGGACTATACGCTTCATTTGGTGGGGAATGTGAATTTCAAAATTAACTTTTCGAATGTACATGTGTATGGTCAGCTGGATAATCCCCTTCCCATTTTATCCATATGCAATACTATAATTGGGAACACTGGTCACAATACAGTGATGGAGGCGGCTTCAATTGGATCACGATTCATCGGAATCCCCGAAGAACGCCCATATGAGGAGCAGAAACAGAAAGCAAGTTCGATTGAAGGAAGAAGAGGAATAAGAATCATTGATGCAAAGGAGCTCCGCGGTCAGAATTGGTCACAACTTATTCAGGATATCAATGCGGAGGATGTAGATTGGAAAGGCGTCATTAATCCCCAAGCGTTGAACTTGATGGCTGAGGCAATTATTGATACGGCCAAAAGAAGCTTTGGAAGCTAAACTTTTTTACATGCGGCAAGTTCATTTTGCGTAGGCATGCGCAAAATCTTGATATTGTTCATGTTAAAATCAATCAGGCGCATTTCTTGAAATGCATTCAGCCATCCCTCCATCGGCCAGCTGCCCCATTTTCGATAAAAAACCTCAGCGTTGGAGATGATATCCAAAAAATGATTCAACGGTGGTGAATAACTCTCATGGTATTGGTGGTAGGCATAAGCATCAACAAGTAACATCTCAATTCCTTTTTGTTTGGCTTGAAATGCAAAATCAGTATCCTCGGCGCCGTAGCCTGAGAATCCTTCGTCAAATCCACCAATCCTTTGATAATCAGCAAGACTGCATGAGAAGTTCAACGACCAGAATAGCTCATGGGAAAGAAAAGTTTGGCCGGCTCTTACCGGATCAGGTTTACTCATCGAATGAAGATCCGGTGTGTTAATTCCCATGCTAAGATCGTCTTTATCCAAATATCTTACCTTGCCGTTAAGAAGAAACCCATTTTGATTAAATGATGAATAGGTCTCAACAAGGTTTACAGCAGGAATGCAATCCACGTCCAGGAAAATCAACCACGGGTGTGCCGCGTTCTGGGCAGCTAAGTTTCTAGCAGCAGCGAGAGGCAGCGTTGATTTGCTCCAGAGTGTGATCTGGCGAACTAAAAATGGAGTCTTGATGAGTTGCCGCTCAGGTTCGTTCATCAGAACTATGATGAGTTCATCTGGCAATATTGAACTTTTAATAAGTCCTAAAATCATGTTTTCAAGTGCCTCTACCCGCCCCTGAACAATGGTTAATACCGATACCTTCATACTACACTGCGATTAAAGGAACCGCTCTTTGATTAAGGTCATGACTTTTTAGTGAATGAATGCCAGAAAAGTAACATCGGAATTCCTCAATTGCCTTTGAAATTGGGACTGTGCCATTCATTCCGGGACAATAGAAGGATATGTGCTTCTCGATCTGTTCCCAAAAAGATTCAAAATAGGTGTTTTCGCATATCATTTGCATCAGCGCATGCCTTCTTAGACCAAGTTGATGAATAGAGAACGTCAGATCGAGATGATCAGCAAATGTTTTGAGTTTCCAGGCTTTCCTCAGTTCGGATTTGATCTTTAATTTGGTAGCGAAACTGTAAAGGCTCTCCACCATCTGTTCCTGTTGGTTGATGCTCATTTGGCTCCATTTCTGAAGCTGCACTGAAAAGCCAAAAGCCACACGTCCATCAAATCTAGCGGAAGTGGATATGCGTACTTTAGTGGAATGCCTGAATTTTGCGTCAACCCTAATCAATGCTTTTCTGAACTCCTCATCCTCCAGATATGGAATGGCGGGCAGTCGCCCTGCAAGCACATAAATTCCACAGGTCATAGCCATACTTGGGCCAAAACATTGAAAGTGACGAGGCCATGGATTGGTGAAGCATGGATCAAGTTCCGACTCCAGTCTGGTTCTCAAGAAACGATATTTCACATCTCTCAAGTGATGTATTTTGGAAAGTTTTGGAGTATTTTTTGGTAATATACGACCACCCACCACGTCAACCCCCTTTTCCATTTCCTGCAAAATATGATAGATCCATGTTGGATCAACCTCACTATCAGCGTCAGTGGAAATGATGATTCCCCTTTCCCCAGCGGTGCTAACAAGGCGAGAATACGCTGCATCCATCAGCATCCTTCTCACTGTGCCAATATGAGCTATTTCTGCAGCGATGTCCCTATATTCCACAGCTAATCGGAATTCAGGATATTGTTGCTGATAAGAAAGGCATTTTTGATAGGTATCATCTGAACAGTTGTTGGCCAGCACAAGCACCTCATAGATCGCAGGATCAATTGCTCTTCCATGGTCATCAACCTGAGATCTTAATGCCTCCAGAGTGATTCCAATCATCGTTTCTTCATCTTTAGCTGGCACAATTACTGAAAGCCGGAGCTTTGAAGAGGGTTTAATATCAAAGTCAAGTTCTGCAACTGGCGATAAGGATATATTCATATATGTTCTACATGCTAAATAATACCAATATAACAAGGCCTGTGTATAAAAGTTCTGGTGGTTTTTACGGGATTTAAACCGTAAATAATCTTGCGAGAAGAAGACTAAAACATTATAGGCCAAGCTCCATCATTGAATTCGGAAAGCAACTCCTGCCTAGCTTTACCTGGATCGCTAAGATTGATTTTCAAGGTTGATAAGTTCCTATTATTAGCTCAGTTAAAACCCAGAACATGGTAGACTATTGCGCTTAAGCCTAAAGTCTTCAGATTTGAATAACGGTTACTGCCGATTTTTTTATTGCCAGGCAATTCGAGAATCTATCCGTTTTTTGCGGTTCTTTGCATCCTGATTTCTGTTCAACCATTTTTATCAGACAAATAGTCTTTTGCACACTGGTCCCGCTTTTAGATGTCTGTTTAGATGGAAACGATTTTTCCTGAATTTAGATCTCAATATTGATTTACCTGAAATTTTGTAATCTTCAAATTTCCAAACAAAACCTTCTATATTAATTGAGTTAGCAACTACCGAACCAGCGACGATTTTATGTCATTTTATACTGGATTTGAAGGTTTAGTATCGAATTTGATTTGTTTGATCACATGAGGACAATATGATTTTAAAGATTAAGGTTATTTTTGGAGATTGAAACTCCGCAATTTTTCTCGAATTTATTTCATTTAAACTAATGCTAATACGATCAACTATAATTCGGTAATAACAGCGGCAAATCCTCCGTTTCTGCTCAGTTTTACGGGAATACTTGTCCCGGAATTCACCTCTTTAGTAGTTTTCTTATAGTCCATCGCCTGGCGATTTGCATTGATACCATCTGCAAATGAAGTCATCTCATACTGTTTGTTGGCTGCTAAAAAATCGAGTTTGATATCCAGCTGTCTTTCTTTCCCGTTTGTAATGCCACCAATGTACCATACTTTACCTTTTCGCTTAGCTACCACAGCTACTTCGCCGGCCTGCGCTTTGAGGGCTTTGGTCTGGTCCCAGGTAACTGGTACTTGAGTGATGAAATCTGTACAATCCTGATTTTTATAATAAAGCGTAGGATTATCACAAAGCATCTGCACACCACTTTCAAAAAGCACAAATAAGGCAAGTTGATAGGCACGGGTCCCGACACTGGCGGAATTTGGCCGTCTGCCACCATATACCGAAGGCTGCATATTAATCATTGCACCAGGTGTAAAATCCATCGCCCCGACTATATTTCTCATAAATGGCAGATAAATGGTGTTTTCAGGCTGACATCCTTCCATTTGTTCCAGTCCCCTTACTCCTTCATAAGATATTACGTTGGGATATTTGTGTTCGAGCCCCTTGGGTGTGATTGAACCATGGAAATCCACCAGAATGTTGTATTTGGCAGCCTCTTTAGCCACACGCTCATAGTAATTGACCATCCATTGATCATTTCTGTCCATGAAATCAATTTTCACTCCCTTGATTCCCCATGAGGCGAATTTTTTAAATACATCCATGTTTTGTTCCACACTCAGCCAGGTCAGCCATAAAATAATATCTACTTTTTTTTCCTTGCCATATCTGATCAGTTCGTGCAGGTCTACCTTTTTATTTGGGACATAAGGGTTGGCCACGCTCTCCGCCCAGCCTTCATCCATAATGATGTAGGGAATGCGGTTTTTAGCTGCGAAGTCAATGTAATATTTATAGGTCTCCAGATTGAATCCAGATTCAAAGTTCACATCCGGACCATATGGAGCAGCAGCATTCCACCATTCCCAGCTCACCTGCCCGGGACGGATCCATGCTGTATTGCTGATTTGAGATTTAGGCGCAAGTTTCACAGGAAGCGTGGCCTCTAGCAGCTGCCTGTCGTCACTTGTAATCACAAAATAACGCCATGGATAACTGCGTTGGCCTTGAGTTTGGGCAATGTAATCGGCAGCTTTGGTGATGCGCATGAAGCGGTCGCCCTCCTGTTTTTCCTCGAGTGCTACACCTGAAAAAGCTGAAACCATGCCTTTGCGCTGATTGTCTTTTAGAAAAAGGCAAGGATAGTCTGATAAATCCGTCTCTGCAAATAAAATCTTGTATCCTTTTCTAGTGTCAATCAAGGCAGGCAAACCGGCCATAGGTATTGACGGCTTCCAGTCTCTGGTCTCAAAATGCAGGTAATTGGTTTCATTGTTAGCGGTAAAATCCCTAGCCGGCTGAAGATGAAGCAAATAATTTTCCGGGATATTGAGGGTAACGTCCTCATTGATGATTTTAACCTGCCCATCTCTATCACCCTTCAGATCCGTAATGATCCGATAGGCAACGCCATCATCATAAGCCCTGAACTCAACAGAAAACTTATTCGCAAATTTCAACAACAATACGTTGCATGAACTGATTATTTCTGAAAATTTCAAAGGTACCGCAGGATGGATCTTTTCCGAGATCATCGATCTCTTCTGAGAAGCAAGCTTTGGATTCATCGCAAAGTTGGCATCGCCGGCGTCTATCCCTAAATGACATTTCTCAAGAAGGATTTTATCGCTGCTGTAAATGGAATAGTAGATTCTATCTGACAAGTTTATTTGAATTCTTATCGATCCATTTGGAGATAATAGTTCCGTTGTACTCGCAGCAAAGCTGGAAACTACATTGCACAATACTATCAAAAAAAAATACAACTTTCTCATTTGTCTTGTTTTGGGTGTTAAATAACTCTGAGCAACATCGCTTACACGCAATCTGATGCACATTTTTTTCTCTATTTGATTCTCGATAACTTTTTTGCCAATTGCAAATGGTTGGCATTGGGAACATCTCAATAAAATGAGAAAATCTTTTGATTTTTAGTTTTACGCTAATTACCCTTCGTCTATTATTTAAAATTTAGCAAAAGCAAATAATTGAGCGCTTGATAAAGTTGCATTCATTTTGAAGCCGTTATTTTGAATGTTTATCACTGTATTTCAAATCAACCTGATCCGGATTTGAACTGTAATCTACCCAAAGCTGGTCAATGTTTTTTCCAGTCAGGTTAACCCAAGAGTCCGCTGTATATTGGTGCGCTCGCAATTGCTGATCGAGTGAGGTAATTAAACCCGGTTTTATATTCTTTTCCAGCCATGCAAAAAACCGAGCGGTAATTCTATAGCTATTGGTATAACTTTGTTTAGTGTTAAATGCTGGCAAACTCCATTTCGAGCCAACATTATCCACTCCATATTTGTAACGAACATAATCAGCAATCCCCTCAGTTAACCAAACAGGACCAGCTGAGTAGCCATAACCCTGAACGATATGCATGGTTTCGTGGGTTACCACATCAATATCGGTTGGATGCGCCTTCATGTACCCAGCACTAAATAGAATTCTGTTTCCACTCGCCTCAGCAACAGCTTTGTAAGCTGTATCAACTACAAATAGGACATCTTTGGTGGATTTATTATTGAATGTTTTTACTAGCGTTGGATAAATCTCAAAATAGGTATCAATCAGGTTCTGTCTAACTGTTGGGTCTAAATTTGGATCTTTGCTGATAAAGGTAAGCTTGTAGCCTTTGTGTTTTTCGGTGCTGTAAAAAGACCAATTTTTCCTCAACGCATCTTTGAGTTCATTGTTGATCTTTTTTAGAGATTTTCCCTTTACCCAATGGCTGTTAACTTTAATCTCTCCCGCTTTTGCTTTAATGGATGCTGTTTCGCTATTCGCTACCTCCAGTGTAACTTCCCTTTTCGTTCTGTAACCATCAGCTGATGCAAAACCAGGATATTGCATATTAAAGGCAAATGTTAAATTACTATTTGTTTCAGCATCTAACAAGTTGGAAGGATCAACGATAGAAATTTTAAATTCTTTATTTTTTTGTGCGAAACTAGCAAGCGAACCAGAAAGTAAAACAAGGATTAATATTTTTTTTATCATGATTAGATGTGATTTGGAATTGATAAGTATGAATGTAAGTTGGAAATAAGTGTCACAGAATTTTTAATATTTAATTCAGCAAAAATCACCGAATAGTACACCCGGTGTGTGATAAACTAAATACCATTAAGGTGAATAATCGTTGGGAATTTTGAATCTCATAATCTAGCACCTCAGAAAAATATCAGTAAAACGATTTACTTTCCAATACTATAAACTTTTTGAAGTTTAAAAAAGCAAAATAATCGTTACATTTCGAAATCAAACCGTTTATATGAGGTTTGCATCTGGTCTAAGAAAGGTTCACCTACAACTGCCGCTAAACAATAGGTGAGATATATAGATATTCAAACAAAAATCAGATTAGAGTGATTTACGCAGGTTCAGATAAAAAGGAACTTCGATCTTTTCCGTTTTACCATTCAAAACAAACTCAGCAGCCTGGGTACCTAATTCATGGAAATCAGTAGAGATAGTGGTAATTCCGTCCAAAATGAATCGCTTTAAAGGCGTTTCATTGTAAGAGATCAAGCCTACATCTTCGCCAATTTTTAGCTTCAACACAATTAAACGCTCAATCAGGGTAACCAGATCGTCTTCCATCAGGTTGATGAAAACCTCCCCCGGATTGATCTCATCCTCCTTGATGTTATGAATTACCTTATGACTGAATGCGTATTGCTGACAAAAACGATAAAAGCCCGTCAAAATTTCCTGAGGAAAATAACTGTTTTTAGGAAAAATGATCTTGATTGTATTGTACTTGGAAAGTTGTTCTAGTGCCTGCTCCAAGGCTGCATAAATGTCCTGAGCAAAATTCTCATAGGCTGCCGCGAAGTCACCTGTAATGCCGGGCAGCAACTTATCCAGGATCACCAGTTTTTCTTTGGGTATTGTGTTGATGATTTCATGCGCGTTCTCTCCGCCTTCCAAAAAATGTGATATGATTACAAAATGAGTATAATCATCAATTTTGGAAGTGATCAATTTTTTAAACAAAACGAAGTCATTGTTATAGATATAAAAGTCGATTGCAGCACTTTCACCAATTGCTTTATTAAATGAATCGTAAATGATTTTTTTGTGTGTACTCAATTTGTTAAAAAGCAGACATACTTTGAGTTTTCGGGAAAAGTCGGTATTGATAATGAAATATCCTTTACCTGGAACGGAATCAACCACACCTAATTTGCGAAGGTTTCTATAGCCCTTTTCAGCGGTATCTCGCGACATCTCCAGACTAAAGCTCAGCTCATTGATGGACGGCAGCAAGCTTCCCTTTTTCAGTTTACCAGACTCAATGCCACTTAAAATGGCATTGGTGAGTTGTTTATATTTCGGAGTTGATGAATATTCATCAATCTGGATATGGGAAATTACGTCGTCTGCTTTCAAAATGATTTTACCTATGTCGTCGAATATAAGAAAAATCTGCGTTTTGAATCCGTTAAAAAACCGACTTTAAAAAATAAGTCGCGGATGTGCTGGATCATCACTTGATTCCAGAACATTCGCGACTGTAATATCTAGCCGGAATTTTTTAGAACTCTATTGTTCGCTGGATAGCAGAATAGTATTTAAGTTGGATCATATCTGTTGGAGCAGGGTTTTCATTCCAGGCATCATTAATCGCCAGTGCAGTTCCAATGGAAGTGGCCTGCGAAACAGATGATGCATAAACCTCAATATCTGGGATGGAAGTAGCCAATAAATGCATGTAGATCGCATTTTTACCAAATCCACCATCCACAAAAACTCTTTTTAACCCAGTATTTAAAACCAGGTTTAAAGAATAAATCTGTTGTTTAACCAAATCTAAGATCAATTGATGATAAGCCTCCTCCGCAGTTTGAAACAGATTTAAATCGCGTTCTGGAAAAGCTGAGTGGGCAGAAAATTCATTTTGAGGGATTAAATTTTCAGGCACCTTATTGGCCAGCTTCAAAATCATGGAGGGATTGAATTTTAAGTGTTTGAACAAATAAGCAGCCCTGTCAAAATGTTCTGCAATTCTTTTCAATTGTACTTCATGCTCATAACCTGCAAAAATTCTTGAAGCTTTTATTGGCTTACCTTTATAATGCATGTAACAAAGGCAATCTTGTTTCAGTTCCTCTTTGGTTAAAGGCTCCTGGTTAAAAGGGTTTAAACTGATGCACCAGGTTCCGGTAGAGATGAGGATAAAGGGTGTATTGAAGTTTGCCAGATAAGGGATCAGCGCCGCCGAACTGTCATGCAAACCAACGCCGACCTGGAAAGTTGCACCATTAAATTCGGTTTTTAGAGAGGAATCTGCGGGAGTAAACGCACCAAACTTTTCATCAATTTTTTCTGAAGTTACCCAATTGTGATATTCATTCTTATTAAAATCCCAAAGCTGTGTATGGCACCCAATACTGGTAATATCGCTTAGCGCCTTTCCTGTAATTAAATAGCTCAGATATTGCGGTAAGTGCAAAGCATACTTCACTTTATCGAATAATGCCGGCCTTTCCATTTTGAGTCTGTAAAGTTGCATACCAGAATTTAAGCTGCCTAAAATTGGGGAGGCTGTTTCCAACGAAATCTTTTCCTCGCCACCATATTTTGCATAAAAATCCTGTTTTAAGGCTTCAGGGTATTCCTTAAGGTAATTATAAAGCGGTGTTAATGGCTCGCCTTTTTCATCAAGGTAAACAAAGCTTGCCCCGTATGTAGAGAAATTTACCGCTTTAATATTAAACTCTTTCATTTGCAAAACCTGATGCAATGAATCATAAACAGAAGATTTAAGGCTTTCCAGGTTTTCACAAGATTCACCATCTTCATCTACCGTTTCTACAAAACGAGCTGAACGCTCGTAAACGATCTGATAATTTTCATCAATTAAAAAAAGCTTTTTGTTCGTTTTCCCAACGTCAAATATTGCAATAACCGGTTTTGGCATTTCTATTTGTCCCTATATTATAAACCTGTAGCTACAGTATTTCCTCTATGATCAACTAAATTACTTCTAACGGCTAAATCGCGGCTACATCATTATTATCCTGAGCGGCATTAAGCGCTTTACGATCAACCAATAAGGCTTGTGCATAAGCGATCATGATCGCTTCTACTGATTGCAATAAATCTTCCAATGGATCTTTCACATTGTGAGATGCATCAATCATCCAACCTAAATCCTTTGCGTGATTCATGCCTTTTGCATCCATTCCCTCAACAAGTTCATTGAAAATTAAGAATAATTGATAAGGTTTAATACTTCCAGCGGTTAAATCATCGTCGCCGTATTTAGAATCATTGAAGTGGAATCCACCCAACTTTCCTTCCATTAAAAGTAAGGCCACAATTTGCTCAATATTGGCATTCGGTAAATGGTGACCTAAATCCACTAACGTATAAGCCTGTTTACCTAATTTGCTAGCATAAAGCAATGATTGGCCCCAATCGCCAACTGTTGTTGAATAAAAGTTAGGCTCGAAAGCTTTATATTCCACAAACATTTTCCAGTCTGATGGTAAAGCCGCATAAATCTCTTCTAAACTTTCTAATGTATTTTCAAAAGCTTTACGGAAATTCAACTGACCGGGGAAGCAAGATCCATCTGCCAACCAAACTGTTAAGGCATCAGACCCTAATGCAACACCATGTTTGATTACTTCGATATTGTGCTCAATCGCTTGTTTACGAACTTCCTTATTCACGTTTTGTAGGGAGCCGAATTTATAGCTGTGTGCCGAACCCGCCTGATCCTGAAAGGTATTCGAATTCATCGCATCGAACTTTAAGCCATAGCTTGAAGCGAGTGTTTTTAAGCTTTCTGCATTTTGAGGGATATCCCATGGAATGTGAAGAGAAATTGCACCACTTGCTCCGTTCAAGGCATGAAGCAAACCAACATCTTCAATTTTTTCCTCTATGGTACGAGGTTCTCCTCCAGTAATTGCAAAGCGTCCGAAACGAGTTCCTCCTGTTCCTAATGCCCAAGAAGGTATGGCAATTTGAAAATCAACCAATTTTTGGATTACCCTTTCTAAATCAACATGAGACCAATCTTCTTTTAAAAAATTAAGCTTGCGCTGATGCGTTGTTAAAAGGGAGTCATTATGTGTTTCAATTTGGTTCTGCTCGATATTCATGAGAATATTTGGTTTGTTAGGTTAATAAATAAAGCGAAGATTCGCCTTTTATAAATCATCGCAAAAAACGATGAGAATTGTTTAAAGTCATTTCCAGTCTGTGGCAAGCCACAGACCGAGAGAACAACTTACTAAAACTAAATTTAATATCATCAATTGTCTGTGCTTCCATAGGCAATTGATGGTTTCGGTCTGTGAGCACACCGACCGGAGAAAACTTATCTTGCAAATGCCATGGCCACACCGCCATCAACATTTAGCATGTTTCCAGTTGATTTGCTCAATAAGCCACCAACAAAGGCGAAACATGCATTGGCAATATCATCTGGCAGAATAATCTGGTTCAACAAAGTGCGTTTTGCATAATAGGCAGGCAATTCAGCCACGGTAATTCCGTAAGCTTTTGCTCTTCC
>SEDB01000241.1 GCA_004210715.1 Pedobacter sp. | reverse complement strand
TATAATGGATGCAATTTTTTTAAATGCTTGCAAAAACAACCAAAAAGCAATCGTACAAACCCTGCTAAAAAAAGGCGGAATAAACCTCGATAAACGCGATGGAATGGGCAACACGCCATTATTTTATTCTTGCCAGAAAGGGGCGAGAGACATTGTGAAAATTTTAGTGGAAGGTGGAGCCGATGTTAATCTGGCGAATAACCAAAGCGCAACGCCTTTGCATATTGTTTCGCAAAGCGGAAATAAAGAAATCGTTGCGGTTTTGCTGGATAGCGGAGCGGATATAAATGCAACCGACAAAGAAGGGAAAACCGCCTTGATTTATTCGCTGGCTGAGGGTAGAACTGAATTTACCAAGTTTCTATTATCGAAAGGAGCTGATAAAAGCATTAAGGATAATGATGGTCATAGTGCTTTGGATTATGCTACGAGCAGAGGCTTGCGAGATACGGTTGCGCTGTTGCTGGGCAATGCCGATGATAAAAACAGTACTGGAAATACACCTTTGCACCAGGCCGTTTGGAACAACGAAGCGGAAGTGGTTGGCGCATTATTAAAAATTAACACAATTGATATCAATGCCATTAACGATCAGGGTGATAGTGCTTTGGTGTTGGCCTGTATGCAGAATAATCTACGGATTGCCCAACAACTGATTAATGCTGATGCCGATATGTTATTGAAACGATTGGATGGTAACTCGGTTTTACACTACAGCACTGGTCTTGGAAACAAGGAAATTGCCAAGTTATTGGTGGAAAAAGGAATGGATATCAACAGTAAAAACAACGAAGGCGAAACTCCGCTAATTGTAGCTTCCATTTGTGGTTTTAATGAAATTTCAGCTTTGCTGATTGACAATGGCGCTGATGTAAACGAGAAAGATAATGACGAATATTCGGCTTTACATTATGCTTCAGAAAAAGGCTATAATGAGATTGTAGAACAGTTAATTATGGCTGGAGCCAATTCGTAACAGAGCAATAGTTTTATAAATGGAAAATAAATAAAAAATAAGTCAATCAATAACAAATATCATTATGAAAACAATCAAAACCATTTTAGGCATAGCGGTAGTGCTATTTATCGGCGTTGTATTTTTTTACACCAGTAGCAGTGTAAAAACTGCCAAAGAAATTGAAACTACCTATAACCATCACAACCAGACAATTACTCTGGAAGGTAAATTTAAAGCGCCATTTCTTACACGAACCGGTAATTCAATTTCTATGGAATTTGAAGTTTACAACGATTTCTTTATCATCCAAACCGGAAATAAAACAATTACTGGCGTGAAAGTAAATTATGGAGAAGGAAAAAATTCAGTGTTAATTGATGTTCCTGAAGATAGCCGGAAATTTGAACAGAAAGACGTAGTTATTTTTGATAAGGATGGTAACAAGTTAACTACCAGTGATAAAGTGAAAATAACCGCACAAGTCGTTTACCCATATAAGGGCGTTAAAAAGTCATCATCAGTAAAAGATTATAGTACGGGCAAAGTAACGGTTAAAGATGAAGGTGAAGATTTCGGTTACGAAATCTCTAATGTTGTTATTGAGAAAATTTAATCATGCTGGTACGGTTGCTAAACTCGTACCAGTTTCTTTAATTTTACAAATTGTGGCTAAAAACTTATTCACACTAATTGTTTTTTTAATGTGCGCCAGTTTAGGCATGGCACAAAATAAACCTTTTCCAAAAAAAGCTTTTGCAGGTGCTTGGGAGCATGAACAAAGCCATAACAACTTGGTGCTGATCATCAAATTTGAGAAAGGCAAAGATTACGCAACATTTATCGATGTTGGAACGGGAGAAGCGCCTTCGGTTCAATTTAATGCACAAATGCAAGGCGATAAATTGCTCATTAATCCACAGACACATGTAAACGATTTTTATATCCAGTTAGCTGTAAAAAACAACAAACTGATATTTAAAACGCAAATAGCAATTTGGGACAGAAGTGGAAATCCACTGCCTGCAGACGAAAACCGGTACCTCACCAGAATTTACAAAAGGGTAAAATAATTTTGGTTGCCTGACACAGCCTCTGGAGAATAAGTTCCCCTTACTATTATACCAATAAATTGATCATTTTATAGGTTTTTCTGTTGCTTAAAAAATAAGCGGCAGTGCGAAAAATAGTTCGGAGCCAGCGAATTCTTAAAAGAATCAGGCGAATAATAATTTGCTCCGTTAAGTTTAATTTCTTAATGTAGTTTAGCGTGTGATCTGTTCATCCCCCATATCGCAACATAACTATTAAACGATAAAATTTTTGAGGATGATTTGCCTGAAACATTTTGTTTTAGCCTTCACGATAATGATTGGTGCTTCAAATTTGGTACTCGCGAAAGCGAGAATACCGATTGGAGAAAGATCGGTTTTGAACACCGTTCATGATCTACCAGATACTGATGATTTTAAACTTGATAATGGCAATTATCTTGACTTAGCAACGCTGCACAAAGAATTCAACTTCGCTTATATTCTGCCGTTGTACATCACACAAGAACCAAAACTGGTTATTTACGATGAAAAAACAGAAAGCTATTTTGATTTGCCGGAAAGCAAATTAAAAGAGCTTCTTCTCACTCAAAAATTAAATCAAAAAGACTTTATTGGCTTACCCTTTTATACAAGGTATGGCGCAAAACTAATCGTGATACTATTTGTGGCTTTTTTAACTTGGGGACTTCTTCCGTATCAGAAACCAAAGGTTACATCTACAATAGTCTAAATTCTTATTTATCCACTAAAACCCTTAAAAAATGAGTAGCTCAGTTATTTTTATTATTGTTTTCATGATTGTGATTTATGGAGGCATTTTTTACTTTATGCAATTGAAGAAAAAGAAGCAGAAAGAGATGTTTCAGAATACCGATTTCAATGCCGAAATGCGTAATGTGCTTACCTACAAAAACAAATTTTTAGACTCCGAACTTTCCTTTTTACTTAAGCAAATGGAAGGCAAGCCTATAGATGCATTTAATTATGCCAATATGAATTACTCTACCAAAGATTCGATTAAAGATGGTATTAAAGATAGCTTAAAAGGAATGGCAACCTTGGGAACAGTTAAATTTCATACCGTTCAAACGCCGAAGTACCTCATTTTAAGCGGTGCCGATTTACATTTATTAGATACCGATACAGATGGAGAAATTTCCAATCACCTGGTTTTTGATGATGCCCGTTTACAAGCATCATCGATAAGTGAAGTTCCTTTAGAAGGTGTGATCAAGGCTTTTGCTAAACAAAAAGGTGATAATGTTAAAGCTTACAGAATCTCATTGGCTACTGATGGCAGTCCGATTGAATTGATTATGTTTTCGGCCTTGTTATTTACCTACGCCAACACAAATGCCAGTGCATTTTCGCTCAACATTCAGAAAAATATAGAAGAAATTATCATCGCGAATGATTTCCTGAAAAAACTTGGCGAACGTTATCCAAACCTAAAAGTATCAGGTTTGCTTAACTAATTTAAAACACAAATAATCAACTAACTAAATAATATAAAATATGAAGAAAATGTTTCTTATCGCTATTGCATCCGCAATACTTGTTTCATGTGGTCAAAACAAAGAGAAAGGGCAGGTGGTAAATTTTGAGCAGTATAAAAACGAGTTTGATGCACCAGCAACTTTTACCATGGACCAGGTTGTTTTTTACGATAATGAAGGTAAACCTTTAAAATACACCGATAAAATGGAAGTGTCTTTTACCATGGATTTGCAGGTGGATAGGTCAAAAACAACAATAAACGACAAATCTGTTTATTACGGCGGTCCTAGCGAAACCCGGATAGATAAAGCCAAATAATCCAAAGCCAACTAGTCGGATTAAAACTCCATCAATTGGCATTAGATAAAATATCAATTTCATTAACGGCTTCACTCATTGGTTTGGGTGAAGCCGTTTAATTTTAGTTAGCCAGGGTAGGGAAACCTTCAATGGCATCAGCCAATTCTTTTAATTTTTTTATGCTAAAGGAATGTTTTCCGATCAACCACCGTGAAATTTCATCTGGATTTATATCGACAATCATAGCGAAATCAATTACTTGTAGTTTCTTATCTGATAAAACTTTTTCAGTGTATTTTGCAAGTTCCATATTCGCTTTTGTTAATTCTTCAATCGCCGGGTTGCCGGTTTCTTCTAACCAAATTGAAACAAAATCATTCTCTTCCATTATTGTTTTTTTATGTTCTAGTGCTGAGTAAGCTTTTTAGCAGATTTCTCAAAGATTCGGCAAATTTAAAAAAAGAATTAATTTCTAAAACGATTAAAAAATAGCCAGTCACATAAAGCAGCAGGTTCTAAAACAGATTTAAAATGATGGATGATTTTAGTGATTTGCAATAATTTACTAATTAATTTTATAGGTAATCCAAAGTACATCGTTTTCAATCTGATGAAGTTCATTAATCAGTCCTTCGTTTAAGAAACTTCCATTAATATGCGCACCACCTTCCAACATCAGTTTTTCAATTCCGAATAAGTTTCGAAGTTTTTTTAAGGCAATTTTAAGCTCAATTTCATTTTTGCCAGCAAACACATAGGAAACACCAATATCACGTAAATGAGCAAGGTAACCGTCTTTTACACTTTCGCTTAATATAGAGATGACATGGTCGCCATGTAAGATCGGTTCTTTCCAGCCCAATTTTCCTTTTCCGTCAATTGCGATTGCAAAATTTGAAGATTTATGGTCTGCTACAAAATCCAAACGATCTACCTCCTGATGGCCTTTTTTGATAATTGGCTTTTCAAAATCAGTAAAATCTTTTTCCATAGTTGTACGCCCAACAATCCATGCACCAATTCCAATTTGCTCGTGGACTTTTTCAAAAGTTTCTTTGAGTAAATTCATCTTAGGGCTATTTCCCCATTTTTCACCTAAAATTTTGCCATCAACTGAAGTCATCATCAAACATATCACATAAGGGTATTCTGTATTCATATCAACTTTTTAATTAAAGGCAACAAAATATTTGGCGCTCTTGTTTTTAATGGAATCACACTAGTTGCATTGCATTAATTCTAGGTTAAATATTAATCCATGATTTTTAATTCATCTGGCTTTCCTATTAATTTTATTTGGGCTTGAAAATAAGGCGCTGATAATCAGATATTTGTTTTTATTTATGCTTTTAAGAAAACCAGTGCTCGGTGCTTATGCGTACATCACGACATAACAGAAACAAAAACCATGAAAAAAATTATCTTATCTGCAGTGGCTATAGTAGCTATTGCTTTTGCATCAAATACTGCA
>SEDB01000240.1 GCA_004210715.1 Pedobacter sp. | reverse complement strand
ACGCTCCATAAAGCTCAAAGGCTTTTGTTCCAGTACTTTTTTCTTATTACTTAATGATTCCATAATTAAAACTTCTCAATAATCGCAATCACAATTCCAGTTATTATAATGTTGGCAATCGCCAAAGGTATTAAACCTTTCCAACCCAAATTCATCAATTGGTCATAACGGAAACGAGGGATTGTCCAACGTACCCACATGAAGAAAAAGATGAAGAAGAATATCTTCGCAAATAAAATAGCAGTTCCGAATAACGGCGCCCAGGTTGGACCAAGTAACGTAGCCATGTAATCCATACCCGGATAGTTGTAACCACCAAAATATAAGGTTGCCATTACTGCCGATGATACAAACATGTTGATGTATTCAGCGAAAAGATAAAATCCCAATTTCATTGATGAATACTCTGTATGATATCCACCGATTAACTCCGTTTCACATTCCGGCAAATCAAATGGCGCTCTGTTGGTTTCTGCAAAAGAACATACCATAAAGATTAAAAATCCTAATGGTTGATATAATACATTCCATCTCCAACCGTGTTGCTGGTCAACAATTTCTTTTAAACTCAAAGTATTGGTCATCAAAAGCAATGCGATGATTGATAATCCCATTGCAATTTCATAACTGATATTTTGCGATGCAGCACGAATAGCACTCAATAAAGAGTATTTATTATTCGATGCCCAACCACCAATCATTACACCATAAACGCCTAAAGAAACTACACCGAAGATGTATAAAACACCTACGTTAATATCAGCAACCTGAAGTGGAACAATTTTACCACCAATTTCCATCGGGCTTCCCCATGGAATAACTGCTGTACCAATACAAGCACAAAGCAAAGCCAAACCAGGACCGAGGATAAACAGCCATTTGTTTGATGTAGTCGGAATAATTTCCTCCTTCATAAACATTTTAACACCATCAGCCAATGGTTGTAAAATCCCAAAGGGACCAGCTCTATCCGGGCCTAAACGGTCTTGCAGGTAGGCTGCAACCTTACGCTCAGCATAAGTAGAATACATGGCAATAACCAAACTGATACCGAAAATTACCGCTACCAGGATAAATTTTTCTATGATAAAAGCTATCTCCATTAGTATTTTACAGTTTTATGTAATTCAATCTCATTTGCTGCCTGTAAAGCCTGATTTGGCTGAATAACATGCAAAGGTTTTAATGTTTCGTAATGGTTAGATGCAATTACCGAAGTATCATCAATATGAGTGGGTTGCTCAATTGTCCAGTCTGAAGTTGCTTTTTTATCGAAACGACAAGTATTACAGATAAATTCTTCTACTTCACCAAATTGGTCTTTACGGGCCGTAACACGTAAAACGTCTTCCCCTTTATACCAAAGAGTTACTTTACCATTGCATTTTTCATGGTCGCAATTGCGATGTGCATCAACTGGCTTGGTAAACCAAACACGGTTTTTGAAACGGAAAGTTTTATCTGTTAAAGCACCAACTGGGCAAACATCAATTACGTTTCCAGAGAAATCGTTATCAACGGCTTGTTGGATATAAGTAGAAATTTCAGAATGGTCGCCACGGTTTAAAATACCATGAACACGTTTGTTAGTAATTTGGTCGGCCGTGAAAACACAACGGTAACACAGAATACAACGATTCATGTGCAACTGAATTTTATCACCAATATCTATACGGTCGAAAGTACGACGCTCAAACTCATAACGGGTTTTTTGCAATCCGTGCTCGTAACCTAAGTTTTGCAAGTCGCATTCTCCTGCCTGGTCACAAACCGGGCAATCCAAAGGGTGATTTATCAATAAAATTTCAACCACACCTGCACGTGCTTCTAAAACCTCTGGCGAAGTAATATTTAACACTTCCATACCATCCATTACAGTTGTACGGCAAGATGCAACCAATTTTGGCATCGGGCGAGGGTCTTTTTCCGAACCTTTTGTTACCTTAACAATACAGGTACGGCATTTACCACCACTGCCTTCTAACTTAGAATAATAGCACATCGCTGGCGGAACGATATCACCTCCAATTTGCCTCGCAGCATTTAGGATAGTGGTTCCGTTATCAACCTCTACTGTTATCCCGTCTATCGTTACTTTTACTTTATCACTCATTTTATAAGTCAAAAGTGAAAATTAAAAATTAAAAATTTCTAACGTTCCTAGTTTATTCTTTATTCATATTGATTATTATCGAAGCTAAAATTTTTGATATTTCATCAACTTCTTTTAATAATTCTTTTATAACGTCCCTATCAATCTCAACAACTTCAGTATCTCTAATCAAACAAAGCCAATATTAAGTTTCATTTGAAGATTTCAAAGCAATCGTGTAGAAATTTCTTAAATCCTTTTTGGAATTGCCTGCTTTGGCTTCTACCACGTTTGCCCCAATTGAGGTCGCACTTCTCAACAATTGGTCTATAATCGAAAAGTATAATCTGTTGAAGTTTGCTTTTGATATTAAATTAATTATCGATTTTGAGAAATGATAACATCTAATTTTAATATCATACGCCTTTTCTTCGGACATTTTTACTTTTTAATTTTGATTTTTAACTTCCTCCGCCTTTTCTATCGGCGTAGCATAGTTTGCTAAACCATAATTTTGTTGTTGACTCTTAATTGGCTCTTTAATGTGCCACTCAAACTCATCTCTGAAATGACGGATGGCACTCGCCACCGGCCAGGCTGCTGCATCACCTAATGGGCAAATGGTATTTCCCTCAATTTTACGTTGAATATCCCAAAGCAAATCCACATCATCCATTGAACCATGACCATGCTCAATTTTATGCAATACTTTTTCCATCCACCCAGTACCCTCACGGCATGGCGAACATTGTCCGCAACTTTCGTGATGATAAAAGCGTGAGAAGTTCCAGGTATTGCGAACAATACACTGGTCTTCATCAAAAGCGATAAAACCACCTGAACCCATCATGGTTCCGGTAGCAAATCCACCTTCAGATAAAGATTCGTAACTCATCAAACGAGGTTCGCCATTGGCTAATTTCAAAGTTAAATTAGCTGGTAAAACCGGAACAGATGAGCCACCTGCAACTGTTGCTTTTAACTTCTTTCCATTGGCAATACCACCACAATATTCATCAGAATAGATAAATTCTTCAACTGGCAAGCCTAATTCAATTTCATAAACACCTGGTTTTACTAAGTTTCCAGATGCTGATATTAATTTTGTACCTGTACTTCTACCGATACCAATTTTTGCATATTCATCGCCACCATCATTGATAATGGGTACCACTGCAGCAATCGACTCTACGTTATTTACTACCGTCGGGCAACCATATAAACCCGCAATTGCAGGAAAAGGTGGTTTAATTCTCGGATTACCTCTTTTACCCTCAAGCGATTCTAATAATGCAGTTTCTTCACCACAAATGTAAGCACCACCACCCGGTTGAACGTATAATTCTAAATCGTAACCTGTTCCTAAAATGTTTTTACCTAACCAGCCTGCAGCTTTCGCCTCAGCAATTGCTTTTTCGAGGATACGGATTTGAGGCATCATCTCTCCACGAAGCACGGTACCCGCCTTTTTGGCGATAGACCTCAAGTGTATTGATGCCTGGTACGTTTATATGCTCAAGTAACAGTTTTCGAGACATTTTAATTAGTCTATAGTCTGTAGTCCATAGTCTGTAGTCCTGGAATCATCTAACGATTCCCGACTTGAGACTTTTGACTTAGGACTTAATTTTCAAATCTTCAATCAGTTTATCTACACTTTCAGTAGTTAGGTTTTCGTAGAATGTATATTCCGGACTAATTTGCAATACCGGACCGAAACCACAAGCGGCTAAACATTCAACTCCTCTAAAGCTGAATAAACCATCGGCAGTAACTTCACCTTCTTTAACACCCAACTTACTTTCTAAGTGGTCTAATATTTTTTCTGCGCCAACTAAACAGCAAGGACCAGTACGGCAAACCTCCAAAGCATATTTACCTTGTGGTTTTAAGAAGTACATGGTATAAAAAGTTGCTACTTCATAAACTTCAATTGGCTGAATGTTTAAATATTCAGCAACTTGATCCATTGCCGATGTAGGTACCCAAAGAAATTCTGCCTGCACCAAATGTAATAACGGTAGCAAAGCTGATTTTTCCTTCCCTTCAGGATAACGACTTTTAACATCGTCAAATTTGGCAAGCAATTCTGACGAAAATTGTACAGGTGTTTGTTCTTCTACTTTAAGCATCTAATTCTCCTGCAATAATATTCATACTACTCATGTTGA
>SEDB01000239.1 GCA_004210715.1 Pedobacter sp. | reverse complement strand
GCCGCAGAAACCATATATCCAACCCCAATCAGAAAACAAGGTCCATACATTACTCCCCAAAACCCTACCACCAGCGAAATATTAAAAAATGAATGGGTTACATACTGAAATGCAAACGGCATCAGAAAAGTACCGGCAAGAAAAAACAGCGTCGTACTGATCATATATTTACCTAATAGACGGCCAGCCAGAAAATTAGAGATTACACCCATCACGCCAAACAATAGCAGCATATAGCTGATTTGTGGATCCGTTAAGCCCATCGCTTTGGAAAGATAATCCGCAAAATAACTGTATGAGCAAAACCAGGCTGTGATCAGAAATAAGTTCAACCCGGTTCCCGCGATAAACTTTGGCCTTTTCAGTATACTCAACTGGTTTTTAAACGACTTTTCTTCCGTGTTGGGCATAGCAGGCAGTCCTTTATAAAGAATTGCCAACGTGAACATGATCACCAAAGCCTGGATCACGTAACTGAATTGCCAGGCATAAATACTGGCGATAAAAGTGGTGAATGGAATCAGTGTTACCTGCGCCAGCGCTATACCACCAATGATGATACTGGTCAGACGCATCTGTATTTGAGGGGAAGCATCTTTACCTGCCGCAGCGATCGCCATCGAAAAAAATGCCGGATGCAAAATGGTCGGCAAAATCCGCAATACCATCAGCAGCCAGAACGGCGGGCTGAAAGCCGAACCCACATTGGAAATCAAAAATAATCCCAACGCATAAAGCATGATTTTCTTTTTATCAAACCGTGAGGCATATAAAACCATAAATGGGCCCGTCAATGCAATAGTCAAAGCAAACAAGCTCAATAAATAACCCGCCGTACCAATATTGATATGGTAATATTCCGCAATCTGCGGCAAGATGCCAATCACCCCAAATTCTGTACTGATAATTCCTACAACGCCCAGACATCCGATGTAGGCCACTTTATTGTTTATGCTTAAATTCATATTAAACTGATCAGTTTAAAAAAGAGTAAAAAAATATTTATTGTTGATTATTTTAAAAAAAGAAAACCTATACTTTGACCATGCTGATCAAGTTCTCAATCATGTCATAAACCGCATTCCGGTTTTTATTCAATGCATAATTTTTAAATAGCGCACTGGAAGAGGCGGCAAAAAAGTCTGCCGTCAGTTTAGTATCCAGGTTATTATTAACAGACTCCTGGTCCTTTCCGGCTAATAAAATTTTATAATAGATTTCCTCAATCTTCTTCTCACTGCGCAACAGTACCCGCCTGACATCTTCATCGCCTAGCGATATTTCAAAAGCCATTTTCACAGCCAGGCAGGTCCTCCCTTCCTTGATACTCTGGTCGACTGCCAGCCTAAACATCCTCCTCAAGTTTTCAATTGCATCAGTTTGCGCACCCCCAGCAATGGCTGCATATTCAGCTACTTTACTTTTCAGGTACTTGGTCAGGCATTTGAGCAGCAACTCCTTTTTATCCCCGTAAGTAGGATAAATACTGCTGCGATTAATCCCCATCTCGCGCTCCAGGTCAGTGATAGAAGTGACATGATACCCTTGCGTCCAGAAAAGTTCCAGCGCTATATCCAGCTTTTGCTCATAATCAAATTCTTTATTTCTCCCCATGATGCTGCAAAGATATATTTTAAACTGATCAGTTTAAAATATTAAACCAAATAAAATAAACTGCTCATTAATATCTCTGTCATTTGTAGAATTAAAGTGTCAGACTTACGATCTCCTTTCTTTTCTTCCAGTCATTGCTTTCCATGGAATGAAGAGAAGAGAATAATGAACCATTCTGACCGCTTGGGTCACCCGGATCATTAACAAGGATATAGGTATCATTGCCCGAAAAAGTACCTGTTTTTTTTGGCACCGTCAGGCGTATCGAAAAATCACTCAAGGGTGAGCTACAGGTTTTAGATTCATCTCCTGCAAGGTATATACTGAACAGGTCTTCGGGGCGGTAGGTATTCATACCAAATTTTGTATAACGCTCCAATGTCACTTTTGCCGTAAAAGGCGATCCGTATAGCTTTCCTGTAATTACCGTTGGCATATCTACTTCGGATGGAGTTTGATCTTCCTTTTTCTTACAGCAGGTGAATATACTAATTAGTAAGGTTAGACAACAGAATCTCATTAGAAGCGGATATAAATTCATTGGTAGTGGCGTTTTAGGTAAAAATATAGGGAATTGATAAAATTGATTAATGCATCACTGAAAGACCGGAATGTACTATGATTTCATCCTGACCGATCCCAGGCAAACCTCACCTTCCTGGATTCCCGTGACCCAAACATTTAAGAATTTAATTCTTTCTCTGGTCAGCGTTTCCAGGTATATTCCGAATAGGCCTTCATATTCATTCCGGTTTGTGACTGAGCAAAAGTCGGAGCAATAAAGAGCATAACCATGACGACAAAAGCCAACAGGAAAATCGGGGATTGGTACAGGTTTTTCATAGGTTTAATTATGGATATTCGCAATCTAAACCATAAAAAGATCCTTTTGTTTGAGCAACTCTATCACCAATCTTGAATTGACCATACTTCACCCTTTTGTAATCCCTAACCGCTATCACCACAGTAATGAGCAAAATAGAATGATGGCTGAACACTGGACATTAGCTTCCTCCCTAGATCTTTCAGTAATTAAGACTATTTTTTGAATATAACATAGTACATTATGCTTGCCATATCTGAAAACAAATATGGTCAAGCGATCTATCACATCGTCCTTAAGTAGGATACGGTCAAAGCATTTCGATTCTTTAGCCTGATGTTGATCCGGTGGTCGTATTTTCTAAGGGATGCTTTGATAAGCAGTCATATCTTATGAAACAATCCCTTCTCTTTCTCGTCGGAAATCACATGTGCAGAATATTGCCGCGTTCGAAACGCAGTTTTACTTATCCGGGTTAAAAGAAATGAATTATTGTTGGAAATATTTTGATCGATCACTGGTTATTTAATCGTCAACACACGTTGGCATTCAAATTTGGTTAAAATAGGCAAGGCTGTCGCGAGATAGCCTTTTTTTTTTAAAACCAATTTTTGTTTTTATCGTTATCTAATAGCTGAATTCAGCACACACTAAGATTGATTAATTGGCGGTTTTGAAATGGATATTTCGAATCGCCATTTTTGTTATTGGATATTTTACCACAATATGTCACTAAGGGAGAAATCATTCAGTAAATCAGTATGTTAGCTGTTCATACTATTCATTAGCTATTAATGTAAAAATACTTCCCACTTTTTTGTTACGTTTGGGTTAACCCTAAGCTAGTGCGATGACACTTCCTGACAGGTATTTACCCTGTCATGGATTTGGCAGGGTAAAATTTATATGAGTTTTGGTTTTATTAATGAGATTGTATAATATTGCATTCCCCTGTTATCAGCGTAGCAGGGGAATCATGAATTTGATATGATGACTGATCACGAATTCATTAACTACGCGCTAAGGTTTTAGGGAATATTAGTTTAACTTCTATCATATTAACCGGCATGGCTTTCATTCCGTGCCTGCACCAAAATCTGTAACGAAAGGCGAATATCTTAATCATGACTATCAGCTCTGATAATGCATTCTGATGTGCGCAGGGTTGAATTCCGGGAAAAGTAGCACAATCATCATATATTTTTATTTTTTTAAAACAAATATAAATCCTTAAAGTTATTTGATTGCATTTTTAAGCAATATATGTATTTGGTAAAGCAAAGCCACTGATTTATTCGGTGGCTTTTTTGGTATCACGCAAAAAGCAAAATACTCTTCATCGCTAAAACTGATTTGCGGTTAGCCTATAAAATGTTTTTATTAATATCCAGTCCTTGCACCTCCACGAATTTTATGCTTAAACGAATAAGCAGGACAAAACTTCTGAGCGCATGATGCTAGAAACGATAACAATACGATTGAAAATATAATTTTTTTCATGTTATAAAATTGATTATCATTGAGATTTTAAAAAATAGCCTTTTTGGACTAGGTGGAGATCCTTTCCCATTCCCAACGACCTCAAAAAGCCATTCAGATTTCACAAGTGACGAAGCGGCTTTAACATGTTGGAGTATTGATCGCTCATGAAGCATCGGGTTAGCTAAAACCCAATTATAAACCGGCACCTCCACCTCAACAACCTTATGCGTTATTAATGCTTTATGCGCTGACCAAACGCCCGAATGGTTTAGGACACAATCAACAATATCAACCTCGCCGATAATTTTGGAGGTCAAGGAGTTTTTAATAGCTGATATTAATTTCTCTGGAGTTTTTCATGTTATTTTTGCAACAGCATCAAGTTGACCAGTAGTCAATCGGTTGACCAAACTGTCAAACGCAGGCCTGCCGTTTGCATGAACATAAATCTTCCCTACGGTTTCCGTTGCCCAGGTAAGGCTTTCAATACTCGATGCCCGAAGCAATCAGCGATACCTAAAACTGTGTAATTGGTAGTGTGTTCATCAGTATCTCGGTTTAAGTTAGTAATGTCCTGTTTTCCTGATTATTGGCCCAAGTTATTTTGATGTGGAGATAAAATAGTGCCTTTGTCGACGTTAATTGGATATATACCATCTCAAGCCCGCTCTTGTTAGGTAGCTAGGTGTCGGGGCATCCACTACCGCTTACTTTCTTTCAGCTATTATTTTACACGCATTACTAATTATAATGGAAAATTTTCTTCTTGAAGTCTTTTCTCGTTCAAGAAAATGGGTTTTGGATACAAACATAAAGGCTTTGGCTTCATTCCCCATATTTTGTCGACATACCTTTGCTTCACATTAATAAATTAAACAGTAGCATGTCATCACAAAACAAAATTGCAGTAATTACCGGGGGAAGCCGGGGTATAGGAAAAGATATCGTCCTAAGTCTTGCTAAAAATGGACTTGATATCGTTTTTACTTATCACAATCAAAAAGAAGCAGCCGAAGAAGTTGTAAAACAAATTGAAGCAACCGGGCAAAAGGGAATTGCACTTCAACTTGATATTTCAAATTCTTCGCTATTTGATGGATTCTCAAAAACTTTAATAGCCAAGTTGCAATCTGAATTAAATACAGACAGATTTGACTTCCTAATCAACAATGCTGGATTTATCCACTATGCAGAATTTGAAAATCTTACTGAAAAGCAGTTCACAGAAATGGAAAATGTACACCTTAGAGGACCATTGTTCCTCACCCAAAAACTGTTGTCACAAATCAATCCTTTCGGGGGTATTGTAAACGTTTCTTCGGGCCTTACACGATTCTCTACGCCCGGTTTTGCAGCGTACGCGGCATTGAAAGGCGCCATGGAAACCTTGACAAAATACCAGGCACAGGAGTTAGGCAAAAGAAATATCAGGGTTAATGTAATAGCGCCCGGAGCAATTGAAACCGATATTATGGGAGGTGCCGTTCGGGACAATGAGGAAATGAATAGACAACTAGCTTCCCAGACTGCTTTGGGAAGAGTAGGTCTTCCTGGAGATATAGGTGGAGTTGTTGCTTTTTTATGCAGTGACGCGGCACGCTGGATTACCGCCCAGCGGATTGAAATTTCCGGAGGATCCAATCTATAATACCCCTATGAAAATGGAAAATGAAGAAAATGATTTTGTTAAAAACCTGACGAAATCCGAGATAGAAACAATCAGGAAATTTTACGGTGCGTTTAAAATGAAAAATCCCTCAGTATTGGATGAAATCTGTACGCCGGATTGGAAAGATATCCCACTTGCACCCGGTCAGAAAAACGGGCCCGAAGGTCTGCAGAACATTATGGCCTATCTTTTTCAAACCTGTCCGGACATCGAGGTGATCATCCACGAAATTTTCGGAAGCCACGAGCGGGCGGCAGTGAGGGCATCAATGGAGTTTACCCACATCAATGAAATTATGGGGATTAAGCCGACCCATCAAAAAGTATCAGTATCGCTGCACGAATTTCATTACTTAAAAAATGGTAAGCTTACACATACCTGGCATTTGGAGGATTGGTTTGGGCTTTTAATGAAAAGCCAGTCAGAAAAGACAAATTAATGTTAAGGGATAACATTTTTTTTTAAAAATATCCAATTCACAACTGATCTTAAATACTTTAAATTGCACCTATGGAAATCACTAGAATAAAATCGATTACAGAATACCACCGTTTCAGAGGACTTCCAAAACCGGAACATTCCCTAATCAGTCTTGTTGACTATTCACAGTTGCAATTTAGCGAAGATTCAAAAGTTGTGAATCTTGTTATGGATTTTTATTCGATAGCTTTAAAGCGTGATATTGGCGCAAAACTGCATTATGGGCAACAGATTTATGATTTTGATGAAGGATTGATGTCTTTTTTAGCGCCGGGTCAGGTATTACGAATAGAAAAAGACCCGGGTTCGTCAGATAGCGGATCCGGTTATCTTCTGCAAATCCATCCTGATTTCCTATGGGGATTTTCTTTAGCGAAGCAAATTAAAAAATATTCGTTTTTTGATTATTCAGTTCACGAAGCGCTGTTTCTTTCCGGTAGAGAAGAAACGGTTATTCTTACTATTTTTGAAAACATAAGACAAGAATACAATGCTAATATTGATAGCTTTTCGCAAGGTCTCATTGTATCTCAGATTGAACTGTTGCTCAAATACTGTGAACGCTTCTACAACCGTCAGTTTATGACCAGAAAAATCAGCAGTCACCAAATGCTGACCAAAGTTGAAAATTTCCTGAATTCCTATTTCTCCGCTGAAGAACAATCGGAAGGTGGTCTTCTTTCCGTCAATAAAGTTGCCGATGCTATGAACGTTTCATCAGATTATCTGAGCAGCATGCTGAAACAGCTTACAGGTAAAAATGCTCAGGAACACATCCACCAAAAACTAATTGAAAAAGCTAAAGAGAAGTTATCCAGCACTTATCTTTCAGTGAGCGAAATCGCATACGGACTCGGGTTTGAACACCCCCAGTCGTTTAGCAAACTTTTTAAGATAAAAACAAACGTTTCACCATTGGAGTTTCGAAAATCATTTAATTAAAAACCAATGCTTATATCTAAAACAATGATGAAGATAAAAAATGATAATTATCTACAAACATCAGGGTCAGGCGACTGTAGACTACCTAAAACGTTCTTTCGAATATCCTGCTACTCTGAGTTAGAGAATAAACGATAATTATCCTCTTGAATCATCCTTGCGAATAAATTCTAATTCAAATGACATCCCTAATTATTACAATCCGGGTTACTACAGTTCAGGTAGAATCAAGAACCATTTCTTACGCTCTTTCAATCCACCTTAATATTTGTAAGTAATTATCATTCCTGATCTGAAATATTGGTGCCAACTTCAATACTGATCTGAATAATTGTTAAAGAATTTACTAAAATGAGAATAAAGACCTGGCATTCAGCGCCAATACCAAACAAAAACAAGCAAGTAATCCGTACATTATTCCAGCCGAAATAACCAGCCTAATATCCTTAAGTACATAAAAAGCAATCAATGGTAATACCTGCAGCGCATGCATCCCTATGAAATGAGCTATGCGCAGATCACCATATTGAAGACTCCAGTTCAGAAAAGGTATTGCGCTTCCACCAGCACCACCAACCCTGTGCGAACCATTGGCGCCGATTATGGCGCCTTCCAAAGCAAATATGACAAATAAAAATATGCCAAAGCGAATAGCCCAAAGATAGTAATCCGGAAGCTCAGCAAAATCCCCCGTACAAAACAAGATCCCGATATATCCAGTGTATAATGTGGCCGCTATTGCTGAAATAGCCATGACCACAGTCAGTGAAGCATATAAAGTTGAACTGATGTTATAATGGGACAACTGACCTCTAGAAGCCTGAAGTGATATGTAAAAAACTTCAAATCCAAGGAAGATAATCATTGCCCAATTATATATGTGAATGTATTTATAAGAAAGGTAACCAGTATACCATCCCATAGTCAAACTGAATATGCCGATTGACAAAGCAAATTTAGATGGTTTGTACCATGCATTCACACCACTGATCTGGACATTGCTGAATTTTGATACTGCAAACATTATGACTGCACTTAACAGAGAGAGCATTCCAAAATAAAACAAGTATTCATTTCTTGCTTTCAATAATGCTATGAAATAGGTCATCCTTGAGTTGATAGTTTAAAATTAATTGAAGGATTCCCGGAACTGACCCGGAGAGTGATCTGTTTTGCTTTTAAATAATTTGCTAAACGATTGCGGATATTCGAAACCCAGTTCAAATGCAATTTCGCCAACAGTAAGTGTCGTCGTCGAAAGCTTTTCTTTTGCTTTTTCAATGATCTTTTCGTGAATGTGCTGCTGGGTATTCCGACCTGTCAGGGTTTTTAAAGTATTGCTCAGATAGTTCGGAGAGCAATTGAGCAGTCCTGCTATATACTGTACGGATGGCAGTCCTTTATTAATAACATCCTCATCATTAAAATAGTCATTTAAGATTTTTTCCAGTTTATCCAGAATCTGACTTCCCGATATTTTACGCGTAAGAAACTGACGCATATAAAAGCGATTGGAATAATTAAGAAACGATTCAATTTGGGAAATAATGATCGACTCACTGAATTTATCAATATAGGAATGGTATTCCTGCTCGATATTCTTGATAAAACTGTCTAAGACCAATCGTTCTCTGTCGGAAACAAACAGTGCTTCATTTATCGCATAAGTGAAAAACTCATATTTCTTTATGGTTTTAGCCAATGGATTTCCCCATAAGAAGTCTGGATGAATAAGCAGCATTGTTCCAGAACTTCTGAAATCGTTATCTGCTTTGAAGGAAAATATCTGATTGGGTGATATAAAAAACAAAATGCCATCATCGAAATCATACTTTTGCTGTCCATAGCCATACTCCACATTTCCCAGCTCCACTTTTTTCAATGAGATAATGTAGAAATCAAATATCACTCGGATACTTTCCTCACTTCTGTAAGGTGTTATTTCAGCAAGATCTATAACACTGATCATCGGATGTTCGGGATTACCTGCACCCAATATTTTATGGTATTCTTTGATGGTTTTTATTCTATAGGGCTGCTGTACATTCATCCTTCTTGCTTCAAAAATTTAAATATAAGATTATTTCACATCAACTCTGTTCAAAGTAAGCCCGGGATTCAATCCAAAAAAAGAAAGACCCCAAAAGCCTCTGACATTCAGACTACCATTTTTTACAATGGTAAGATATGAATCGTAGGTGCTGCCCTTGCCTCCATCGTAATCGTAGAGCTTTCCCTTCCAACTGTTCTTTTTATTATTGAATTTGATATCTTTTAATAAAAGAATTCCTACCAAGGGCATTTTACGTTTGTTCTCGTCAGGATTATTCACGTCTAAGAGCGGCTTTCCTTGCTGGTCAGTGGCATTTTTTAAATAAATTAATTTACCGTAATAGTTTTCACCGTTTTTAAAAATCTGCACATTTCCTTCTTTTACCGGACTGTACCATACACCTAAAATATCATCAGCTTTTGATTGTGCACATAACATTGATGAAAAATTAAGTAAAAGAAAAGTTAAAAATAGATGTCTCATTGTTCTTTATATTTTAAAGCGAATTCTTTCGCAAAATCATTAATTTTAACGCTTCCCAGAATGGAAGGCCTGTTTTTAAAGTAACCCTCAAACAGACTACCATTATGCATCCCCACATTCATTTCCGTGAATTCATCAGCGATTTTTTCTGATGCACCTATCTTTATAAAGGCGTTCTTCATTTGCGCATCGCTGATCAGCACCCACTTCAAATATGATTTCCCAACGGCGTTCCCTAAAATGGTGGCTATCTCCTGACAGGTAAGTTCTTCACTTGCAACATATCTTATCTTTTTGCCCACATACTGGTCGTTAATTTCCTCGGCTATGGCAGATGCAATATCGATTGGCGATACCCAGGCGATTTTATCGGTTGCTCCATAATTTGATAAGATAATTCCAGAATATCCTTTTATAATACCTTTCAAACCATAATGTTTCATGTATAGTAATTTCCCGATAATACCTTCCAAAAAACCTTTGCCTTTAACCATATCCATAAAGGCATACAGGTTATAATCAAAAGATGCAGGACGAAGATGCGTTACAGATACATCCTTGGGAAGTTCTTTGAAAATATTTTCTGCAATATAATGGAAAACCAATACCCCTGCCCCAGTCTGTTTTTCGGCACCAACGCTGCTTAGATGAACTACTTTTTTCATACCTGCTTTTCGAATCGCATGAACATAATTCGTACTGATCTTTCTTGCCTTTTCACTATAATCGAGGTTCTGGTCACCGAAAAAGTTAAATGGCGGGATCATACAGTAGGCAGCATCATGACCCTGGAAAACTTCGGTCAGAAATTTGCCGTCTTCGATTTCACCAATCGCCGCCTTTGCTCCCAACTGTTCTATTTCTGCTTTCCTGGCCACAGAACTGCTGACCACAGTAACCTGATGTCCCTGTTTTATCAACTGCACCACCAACTCCTTGCTGATATTCCCTAATGAACCTGTTACAATTACTTTCATATTCATTTACCAAATTTTGTCATATCAAAGTTCAGTAAGTTGAGATACTATATTGTGTTCGAATCCACTTTTTTCGTGTTCAAAACCATCTTAATATATTTTCAAAAGAGAGATGTAAAACTGCGATGTCATCAGTTTATAAATGAAAAATTACAGCAAACTATAGCACCATAAATAATATTAAAATGTAGCGGAAATCGGCAGCGCGTTGCTGGGACTTGATAAATAGGTCTCAAAAACCGAATATTATTCCTTACATTATTTCTTAAAAAATAGACTATTAAATGATTTTCCAGTAATTGATAGATTTGAGACAAATGACCC
>SEDB01000238.1 GCA_004210715.1 Pedobacter sp. | reverse complement strand
AGTGGTTACTCGGATGGTGTTGTAGTGGGTAATAAACCTTTGTTTGATGGTGCGCAGACCACACCACAATCTGATCCACTGAGCTATAAAGGGGGTGGTTTTTCAAGAGGTGCAGGTCATGGCGCAACTTTTCAGGATAATAACCAAAATTACTGGCACATTTCTACCAGCATCATTTGTGTAAAAAACACCTGGGAACGTAGAATGGGAATTTGGCCAACCGGTTTCGACAAGGATGATGTCATGTGGACTAATACCGCTTTTGGAGATTATCCGCTTTATCTTCCTTCTGAAAGAAAAGAAAATGGGCCTGCCGGACCAGGATGGATGTTAATTAATTATAAAAAGCCAGTTATAGTTTCTTCTACGCTTGGTTCTTTCCACGCCAACAATGCTGTTGATGAAAGTATAAAAACCTACTGGTGTGCAAAAACAGCTAATAATGGAGAATGGATACAAACCGATTTGGGGAGTTTGGCAACCGTAAATGCTATCCAGATCAACTATGCAGATCAGGATGCCGAGTTTATTGGTAAACAGGTTGGTATCTATCATCAATATAAAATCCTCTCTTCGGTTGATGGCAAAAAATGGACAACATTAGTGGATAAAAGTCAGAATAAAACAGATGTTCCTCACGATTACATCGAGCTGGAAAAACCCATTAAATCCAGGTTCATCAGAATGGTAAATATCCACATGCCTACTGGAAAATTTGCCATTAGTGGTTTGCGTGTTTTTGGAAATGGAAACGGGGAAAAACCATCAGAAGTTAAAAATCTGATCGTGCTCAGAACTGAAAAGGATAAGCGCAGTGCCTATATTAAATGGCAACCTGTTGATAATGCCTTTGCCTACAATTTGTACTATGGCACAGCACCCGACAAACTTTACAACTGCATCATGATTCACGATTTAAACGAACACTGGCTTAAAGCAATGGATAGCCAAAAAGCATATTATTTTTCTATTGAAGCCATAAATGAAAATGGTGTATCAGCAAAAACAGTTATTAAAAAAGTTGATTAATATTTAAAGAATAAAAACACATATAAAATGAATAGAGCGAAAATCCTGGTTGTTTTTTTAACATGTCTCGTGTTAAATGCAGCAGCACAAAGTAAAAAACCTGTACCGGCCGAAGAGGCGAAGATGAATACATTCATCACTAACCTCATGGCTAAAATGACTGTTGATGAAAAAATCGGCCAGCTCAATTTACCGAGTTCTGGCGATATCACTACCGGGCAAGCCAATAGCAGCGATATCGGCAAGAAAATTAAAGATGGTCAGGTTGGCGGTTTGTTCAACATTAAAGGTGTTGATAAAATTAAAGCAGTACAAAAAGTTGCCGTTGAAGAAAGCAGGATGAAAATTCCATTACTTTTTGGAATGGATGTGATCCACGGTTACAACACCGTTTTTCCAATTCCATTGGGCATGAGTGCTACCTGGGATATGACTGCAATTGAAAAATCGGCAAGGGTTGCAGCGATCGAAGCAAGTGCAAGTGGTATCAACTGGACCTTCTCTCCTATGGTTGATATTTCTCGTGATCCACGTTGGGGAAGAATTTCTGAAGGTAGTGGAGAAGATGCTTATCTAGGTTCTAAAATTGCAGCAGCGATGGTAAAAGGTTACCAGGGGAAACTTCAGGCTAACAATGAAATTTTAGCTTGTGTTAAACATTACGCCTTATATGGTGCTGCAGAAGCTGGCAGAGATTATAACACTACAGACATGAGTAAAGTGCGCATGTACAACGAATATTTCCCACCGTACAAAGCCGCTGTAGATGCTGGTGCCGCAAGTATCATGGCCTCATTTAATGAAGTTGACGGAATACCGGCGACAGGTAGTAAATGGCTGATGACAGAAGTTTTGCGTAACCAGTGGGGGTTTAAAGGTTTTGTAGTAACTGATTATACGGGCATCCCTGAAATGATTGCACATGGTATGGGCGACTTACAAACTGTTTCTGCTCTAGCCATGAATGCTGGAATTGATATGGACATGGTTGGAGAAGGTTTCTTAGGTACTTTAAAAAAATCATTGGCAGAGAAAAAAGTAAATATCAACGAGATTAACAGGGCTTGTCGTTTAGTGCTTCAGGCAAAATATAAATTGGGTTTATTTACCGATCCATACAAATTCTGCGATCCAACGAGAGCTGAAAAAGAAGTTTTTAATGCAGAAAACCGTCAAATTGCCCGTGAAATTTCTGCGGAAAGTTTCGTTCTATTAAAAAACAAAAACAACATTCTTCCTCTTAAAAAAACCGGCACAATTGGCTTAATTGGTCCATTGGCTGATAATACAGCTAACATGTACGGAACCTGGAGTGTTGCTGCGTTATTTGATCAATCGGTTACTGTTTTACAAGGCTTAAAAAATGCTTTAGGTAATGACGCCAAAATTTTAACGGCTCGTGGCTCGAATTTCCTTGCCGATTCTGTAGCAGAACACCGCTATGTAAACGTTCACAACCCCACCTATAAACGCGATCCAAGAACGGAAGAGGAAATGATAAAGGAAGCGTTAAAAGTGGCTGAAAAATCAGATGTGATTGTGGCTACAATGGGCGAAGGTTCTGAATTTACCGGCGAAGCCAGTAGTGTAACGGATATTCAAATTCCCGAAACACAGAAAAATCTATTAAAAGCATTGGCCAAAACGGGCAAACCAGTTGTATTAGTATTATTTACTGGTCGCCCGCTGGCTTTGAAATGGGAAGATGAAAATATTCCTGCCATTTTGAATGTTTGGTTCCCAGGTAGCGAAGCAGGAAATTCGATTGCTGATGCGCTTTTCGGAAAAGTAAATCCATCAGGTAAATTAAGTGCAACTTTTCCTCAAAATGTTGGGCAAGTACCCCTTTTTTACGCACATAAAAATACTGGCCGCCCGTTGGCAGAAGGTAAATGGTTTGAAAAATTCCGTTCTAATTATTTAGATGTAAGTAATGATCCTTTATACCCATTTGGTTTCGGCTTGAGTTATACCACATTTAATTACAGCGATGTTAAATTAAGCGCTAATACATTAACCAAAGGTAAAACCATTACAGCATCAGTTACCTTGAGTAATACTGGCAAATACGATGGCAAAGAGGTTGTGCAGTTATATATCCGCGATTTGGTTGGCAGCATTACCCGTCCGGTTAAAGAATTGAAAGGCTTCCAAAAAGTGAGTTTAAAAGCTGGAGAAAGTAAAACGATATCTTTCAATATCTCTGAAAACGATCTTAAATTCTATAATTCTGATTTAAAATTTGTGGCTGAACCAGGAGATTTCCAGGTGTTTATCGGTACCAATTCGAGAGATGTAAAAGCAGCATCTTTTTCTTTGAAATAGAGATCAGTAAATTCAAATGGGTTTATTGATGTTGTCACGTTGAGCTTGTCGAAATACTTTTAGTAAAGTGCTTCAACAAGCTCAGGATGACAAATCCACCAAGATAATTTTATTAAAGATCAAGGTTAGGCTTGATCATGTACCCTGTACTATTGCAAAGTAGTCAGGGTTTTTTAATTTTGTGATATGAAGAAATTTTTTCTAGCCATTTGTTTGCTTGTTGCAGCACAAATTTCAAATGCTCAGGACTTAAAAAAATTCGATAAAGGTAACTTCATCAAAGGGAAAGACTCGATTTATTACCGGATTCTCTTCCCCGAAAATTTTAATCCGATTCAAAAATATCCGGTTTTATTTGTACTTCACGGGCGTGGAGAGAGCGGAAGTGACAATGAAAAGCAACTTACGCATGGAGCGAAACTGTTTTTGAAAGATGATGTCAGAGCAAAGACGATGTGGTAGATCCGGCATTTTCAATGGCGATTGCAGAGCGTTTAAAAGTCGTTGGAAAAGAAGTGAAGTTTACGCTCTATCCAAATGCCAACCACAACAGCTGGGACAGTGCTTTCGCCGAACCTGAATTGTTGCCTTGGTTATTCGGGCATAAAAAATAAATAATAATTCGTCATCTCGATTGGAGCGAAGCGAAACAGAGAGATCTTTGTACATAGCTTTTTAAGGTTAAAGATTTCTCCACGATGGTCGATATGACGGGATAGGTTGCTTCTAATAATAGAAACAAAAAAGGGCTTAAAGAAAAAATCTTTAAGCCCTTTGAATAATTTAATTAAACGGATTACTACTCCGCCATATTGTGATATACCGCCTGCACATCATCATCTTCCTCTAATTTATCAATCAGTTTTAAAACATCAGCAGCTTGTTCTTCTGTAACTTCATGATGCGATAATGCGATCCGCTCTAATTTCGAGCTTTTCAATTCAATGCCTTTTTCTTCTAAAGCTTTTTGTAAAGAACCAAAATTTTCGAAAGCACCTTGTGCTACCGCGATATCGTTTCCTTCTTCGTCAGCCTCTACATATAATTCTTCTAAACCCGCATCAATTAATTCGAATTCCAATTCTTCTAAATCCAAACCTTCAGCAGGTGCAAAACGGAAAATAGATTTACGGTTGAAAACGAAATCCAGTGAACCAGTTTTACCTAAGGAACCATCTGTTTTGTTGAAATAACTACGAACGTTTGCCACGGTACGGTTGGTATTATCAGTAGCAGTCTCAATTAAAACTGCAACACCGTGTGGCGCATAACCTTCATAAACAATTTCCTCATAATTTGCCATAGATTTATCGGAAGCACGTTTAATCGCAGCCTCTACTCTATCTTTAGGCATGTTCACGGCTTTGGCATTTTGCTGAACCGCCATTTTGGCCCAACGCTTAAATTTTCTTTCTTTTCTAAATTCGAATGCTCTTCCCATTTTCTAGTATTAAGTATTTAGTATCAAGTATCAAGACTGGGTTATACACCCTAAACCTTTTACCTTAAACCCTCTACCTTATTTTTTTAAATTATTTAACATATCTGTTGTGAGTTTCGATAAATCGAACTCTGGTTTCCATCCCCAATCTTTGGTGGCAAAACTATCATCGATAGAACGTGGCCAACTATTTGCAATTTGCTGACGGGGATCTTCTTTTTCCCCGTAAGTTAAGGTAAAGTTAGGAATATGTTTTCTGATTTCTGCGGCTAATACCTCAGGTGTAAAACTTACTCCACCAAAGTTATAACTGCTGCGAACCTTAATCTGCTCGGCAGGTGCATCCATTAACTCAATGGTTCCACGAATGGCATCATCCATATACATCATTGGCAACTCGCTACCAGCATTTAAAAAACTTTGATAACTTCCTTTTTTCAATGCATCATGAAAAATGTGGATGGCATAATCTGTTGTTCCACCACCAGGAGCAGCTTTCCAGCTTATTAATCCCGGGTAACGGATGCTACGAACATCTAGTCCATATTTTTGATTGTAATATTCGCACCAGCGTTCGCCAGCCAGTTTACTTATCCCGTAAACCGTATTCGGATCCATTACACAATATTGCGAGGTATTATCTTTTGGAGAGTTTGGTCCAAATACTGCAATTGAACTTGGCCAGTAAACCTTTGCCACCTTATATTCTAATGCTAAATCCAACACATTTAAAAGCCCGTTCATGTTCAAATCCCAGGCTAGTTTAGGATTTTGCTCACCTGTTGCCGATAATAACGCAGCCAAAAGATAAACCTGTGTGGGTTTGTATTTCTTAAAGATGCCGTTGATCATCTCTTTATCCAAAACGTTAACAAACTCAAACGGGGCAGAATTTTTGATATCATAATCAGGTCTGCGGATATCGCATGCCACTACATGATCATCACCATATATTTTCCTTAACATGGTTACCAATTCGGTTCCAATTTGCCCGTTGGAGCCTAAAACAATAATTTTTTCCTGCATAATTTTTTAGAGATTGAGCAAAGGTAAAAAAATGAGACAAAAGGGCTATAAAATATTTACTCTAAGCCATATATTTAAAAATTTACCAAGTATAAATACAGAAGAATATTGTTAATTTTAAGGGGAAATCGGTTTTCAAAATGAAATAAATTCCTACATTTACTTTAGTCTCTCCAATATAACCAAATAAATAAATGACTCCCCAAGAGCCTGAAAAGTCTACTGATTTACTTATCCGCCTAAAACAAGGCGATAAGTTGGCTTACGAGAAAATATATTTCGGTTTTAGTAAAGAATTACTTTACGCAGCCTATAAAAAAACCGGCGATAAAGTTGTTGCCGAGGAATTGGTGCAAAATATATTTATTTCTCTTTGGGAAAAACGCTTTGATTTACAGATCAACAACCTCCAAGCCTACCTTTTTGGTGCTTTAAAACTAAGTGTAATTAACCATGTGCGGAGTTTGGTTATGGAGAATAAATACATGGAGTATCAAACCCTTACTTATTCTGAAGATCATCAAGATACTTCAAATCTTGTTGATTTACATGATCTATCATCAATAATCGAAAAAGGCATCAATTCATTACCCGAAAAAACGCAAGAGGTTTTTCGATTGAGCCGCTACCAACATCAATCGACCAAAGATATTTCAACTGAACTGAACATTTCAGAAAAAGCGGTGGAGTATCATATTACCCGTTCAATCAAGCGAATTAAAGAATATATCAAAAATTTTTACATCTTTTTATAGCTGATTATCAGTTATTTAAAAATATACCTACTTTTTTCTTTCTACTGCTTTAGGGGTTAGACTCAGTTATGTTACTTGTATTATATAGAGCCAAATATTTTTCCTTATGAACCAGAAGTCATTCAACGATTTACTAGCCCGTTACCAAACCGGGAATTGCACTGAAGCCGAAAAGCTTTGGGTAGATAAATGGTATCATAATTTAAATAACAGAAACTTTCAAGATTTATCATCGAATGAGTTAGATGAAATGCAAGATAACATCTGGCTTAAAATCAGTGGAGCAGAAGAGAAAAGTGCTGCGCCTGTAAAAATCAAAAAGCTTTGGCCGAAGTTTGCCATCGCAGCTTCCATTACTGTAGCTTTTTTAATTGGTGGATTATATTTTGCCAATTACAATCCTGCTGAGGAAGCGTTCATTAACGAAAACAGCGATTTAACCTTAATTAGCAAAACCAACGATACTGATCGTCCCATCATCATATCGCTTAGCGACAAAAGTACAGTTACTTTAAAGCCGCAAGCAAATATTTTATATCCAAAGGTTTTTGCTGCCAACAAGAGAATGGTTTATTTAAAAGGAACTGCCTTCTTCTCGGTAAGCAAAAACCCTAAGAGACCTTTTTATGTATACGATCAGAAACTGGTTGTTAGCGTTTTGGGCACCAGCTTTTGGGTAAAATCATCGACAGAAAAAATGCCTGCACAGGTTGCAGTAAGAACGGGAAGAGTTAAAGTGCAGGAAAATGAAAAAAGCTCGCTTTTTAGTTTATCAAATGAAAAACTAGCCAAGCCAATATTGCTTACGCCGAATCAAAAAGGTGTATTTAATGATCATAAATTGAATAAAACCTTGGTAAGCAAACCCATTCCATTGGCCGAAGCCTACAATGTTCCATCTAGTTTAAGCTATAACTTTAATGAAGAAAGTATCAAAGATATTTTCAAAACTTTATCTGAAGCTTATGGCATTGAAATAAAATCTGATAATGAGCAGATTTCAAATTATACTTTTACCGGAGATTTAAGTAAGAAAGGGCTATATGAGCAGCTCGATTTAATCTGTGGAACTATTTCCAGCAAATATTACATCCAGGGAACCAGCATTATGGTTTCAAATAAAAACTAACCAAAATATATAAAATTATGAAGAGAGAAATGACCTATTTCAGCCAGTAGCGGGCGCTACCTTTCCATAATATTTTCTAAAAAACAAAGCCGACAATGTGGGGCATTGCCGGCGAGTTAAATACATTAGAATGTATTCATGGTATTTCTATGTCCAATAAATCCAATCATTTAATGAACAATAACCAAATTT
>SEDB01000237.1 GCA_004210715.1 Pedobacter sp. | reverse complement strand
CATCATTCTAATTGCTTACTCCTGATGTGTTTTTGATTTGCTGCTATCAAATTTTTGTTTCTGGGCTTTATTGCTCATATATTGTTGTGTCTTGATATTCTCCCACATAATAAGTTTTTCTTCTATTTTAGAAAAAACCCTGATTTCTCCATCCTGAGAAATGACCAGTCCAAGGGCACCAGCATGATTCCAGCAATATGCAATCATCGACCTGTGGCGTGTGCCATAATGCCTGGGATCATCAGCAGAAAGCGATTTAACAGATGCTGTTGATGTAGCAGAAACATAGATTCTTCTGGGCATTCGCTTTGCCCTTAAAACTGCTCCAAAACCATTGGCAACCATGTTTCTGTCAAATAGAACTACGCCATCCACACAGCTTTGGGAAGCAATGAAACTAATTGCCCCGCTGATCTCATCTCCAGTTCCTTTCTTTGCATTTAGTGATAAGGTTTCAAACTGATACAACCTTTTGTTAATCGAGCGTCTTCCCGACTCCAAATGAGCATCGATAGCACGCTCAGAAAAAAAATTGTCTATGGCTGATTTCGCATGGGCAACCATCGCGTTAGTAAGCCGTTCATAATGGATTTTATATTTGATATCGAGGTCATCATGGCCATCAGCGATTAATATTGCCCCACCGTGCTGATAATTCTGGATTTTTAATAACAACCTCGAAAAAGTTTGAATCCAAAGTCCATCAAGATACTCTTCCCAATCTTCATATACTTCTTCTGGATAAGCACCATTGAGATAGTCTTTGATTCTCAGCTTCAACACCTCGGCATTCTTCTTTAAGATCTTCGAAATGGGCCCTATTGTTAGTACATCGAGATAGCGCTTAACGAGGATATTCTGTTTGAGAGTAGCCAAAAGCTCATAGTCAAAAAGTACATGCAGCGTACCAATATCGCTAATGGCTACCTGAAAAAGCCCTGGCTGCTCAGAATGCGTATCAGACTCATAATTTAAAAAATTCTGATAATGCATGGCCTGGTCAATCATTCCCCAGATCAAAAGCTCCCCCTTATCATCATAATACACCGCAAGGGATGAACACGATGGATCTGCCGCTTTAGAAAGTTTTGCCAAAGCCTTAGTAGTCATAGCTATAGGATTTTCAAAAGCAACAAAACTCCATCTTTCCGGTACGATAAATTCTGGAGGTGAGGGGTCTGGGTTCAAAGGGTCAATAAACGTAATCGTTACCCTGATTAGATCACTTTCCTCTTTACACATACTGGAATAGAAAAGACAATCAAATAGTGCTTCTAATATACCTATCTCTGGTAGCGAGCTTCTACTTTTGCCTAAACGGAGCTTATTGTGAACCAAAAGTGCTAGGTCTTGGGGACGTGAATTTTCCAAAGGATTAGATTTCTTTTAAAACAACCCACATGGTAAATAGTTTTTAGAGAGGTTTTAAAACCAAGTCATTTGGATTAAGACCGATTGGATCAGATCGCTCTACCACAACTTTCCTCTCTCAAAAGCTAAATAAGCTCCACCAGAATATTGCTGGCATCACTCTTGCTGATTCTTACATTTTTACACATAAACTATGAATAACCTAACAGCACTCGTATTTTGCTTTATTTGTTCTATTATAGTCTTTTTAGTAGTTGGCTTTAATTATTTCGCCCTTTATCAATTACTCCCAACAGCTGTTTTTTATCTTTTTCAAGTTACTGTATTTAAAAAGATCAATGGAACATTTCAAACGACATGTTATGTGCTATCCATTTTGATGCTACTAATTTTTCCCTTATTGGCCCAAATAAGCTGGTATTTTGACATTAACCGTTTGGCTTCTAAGTCCTCTACAAGCGGCCTGTTATTTGTGTGGCTTCCAATTTATGCTTTAACCGCCGGGATTCTTCCCTGTTTTGTTGCCTGGATGATTAAACCCAAAAAGTAAAGATCTACTACAACAGCTCTGAAATATTCAAATAATAAGCTATGTAAGCTTGCATTGATGGGCAGTTTCTGTTCATGCTTAGGTAGCAACACATATTTTTAAATAATTTATCCATTCTTCAGCAATTTCTACCAAAATTTCACGTCAGGAGTTAAAAAAAACATGTTCTAAATCATAACCCACACAAAACGCGACAAAAACCTTATAAAAATCACAAAAAAGCAAATATTTACGACAGGAAAATTCATTTTCATAATCAAAAACTAATTTCTACAAAAATTAAACGTATTTATACCCAGAAAAATTATAAATAATGAAACATTAAGTGTATTTTGCACACTAAGCATCAAAAATATAATCTCTTCAAACAGGCGATTTTTTTTTGATCTGCAAAAACTCATTTTATGAAGATTGTTAAGTTCACTGTTCCTCATTCCAATGATTCTATTGTAATGGAAAAGGATGTTCTACCTTTTTTTTATAACCATTTCCACCAGCATGAGGAAATGCAAATTACCTTAATTATCAAAGGAGAAGGAACACTCGTAATCGACAATTATCGCCAACGCTTTAAGGAAGGCGACATTTATTTCATCAGTGCGAACCAGCCACATATATTTCTTTCAGATAAATCATATTTTGACGATAATAAAGACGGGAGTGTTTCTGCAACACACCTCTATTTCAAAATAGAGAATGCGCTTTTTAAAGATAAAAATATACCCGAAATGGAACAAATCATCCATTTCATTAAAAATGTAAATTACGGAATGCAAGTTCCTACAGAAAACGCCAATGAGGTTAAGAATAAAATGCAGCGAATGGAAACTACAACCGGCCTTTCCCGTTTGATGAATTTTATCGACTTGCTTGATTATTTATCAATCAACCTAAAAGAATATACCTCTCTGGGTTCTGGTGTGCAAAAGAAACACCAACAAGTTACCGGCGACATCAGAATTGACAGAATTTACCAATATTCAATAGAACACTACCACCAAGACATTTCCCTTGACAAAATAGCAGAACTTTGTCACATGACGCCACAAGCTTTTTGCAAGTATTTTAAAAAACATACAAGCAAAACCTACGTTACCTTTTTGCAGGAAATCAGAATTAATGCCGCATGCGATATCATGATCAACGGAAAATATGAAGGCATTTCTTCAATAGCCTTTTCTACAGGTTTTAATAGCGTGATCCATTTTAATAAAGTATTCAAAAAGCTACTTGGAATTACACCTGGGGCCTATATGAAAAAATTTAGCGCTTCCCAAATTTCATTAGAAAGCGCCGGATAATTAACGAGTAACTTTATTAGCAGCCCTAATTTTTTCCATCATATCAGCCATTTCAATTGATTTTCTGTCTCCAGACTTTCTAAGATTGACTAATATATTTTCAAAGTTGGCATCGTCACGATTTTGACTCATCTTGAACGCAGCATCAACCTGATCCATACTAATTTCAAAGGCAATAAGCCCACTCATTTGCGCCTGTACTTCTTTCGGAAGACTATCCAGAGAAATTGGGTGTTCAGAAGCTGATTCGTACCTTGAAGTAAGCCTCCTTACTGATTCCCATGTTTTCTGCTGATCCATCACCTGAAGTTTTCCGCAAACCTGAACACTCATATAATTCCAGGTTGGAGCATCTTGATAATTATACCATGAAGATGAAATGTAACGATCAAGATCGGAAAGAAAAACAACTAAAACCGCTCCATTTTTATCAAGATATTGACTTTGAGGATTAGCCCTCGATATATGTCCCCATAAAACACGCTCCCCTTTCTCATTGGTTTCCAACTCTACCGGAATATGTGTTGCCATAGGATATTCGCCACCCTGAGTTACTATTGTGGCGAAACCATTTAAACTAATAAATTTCTCAATTATCGATTGATCCGTAACCCTGAAATGATTTGGTATATACATTTATATTTTTATTTAATGTGGTAAACTTCTGTTCCGCCAACAAAAGTAGCTACCACTTTTACGTCTTTAATTGTTACTGGATCAACTTTGGTGATATCCTTTTCCAGGATAACAAAATCGGCTAGTTTTCCATTTTGCAG
>SEDB01000021.1 GCA_004210715.1 Pedobacter sp. | reverse complement strand
GTATTGATCCAAACACGATGAAAGTAACAATGTCTGCCTTTGTTAAAGATTTGCTGGGTTTGGATATGGAAAAAGAAGTTGATATTGATGATGTCATGAAAGCAGTTCATCAAGACTATAATGAAATGCTTTTCGGAGCGCTAGATAATGCAATGAAAAATCATTTATCAAGCGATACGGAATATCCTATAACTAATCTGGTTACCGGTGAAGAGAAATGGGTAAAAGCTACTGGAAAAGTTTTCTTAGATCAATTGGGTAATCCAACAGAATATTCGGGAATGTTTATGGACATTACCGAGCGAAAGCTTGATGAACTTCGTAAAAATGATTTCATCGGGATGGTAAGTCATGAGCTTAAAACACCCCTGACCGCCATCAATGGTTTTGTGCAGGTGTTACAGCGTAAGGCGAAAAATGCAGATGATGAATATTCAGTTAATGCACTGGATAAAGCTTACATTCAGGTAAGAAAAATGACTGCCATGATCAATGGATTTTTAAACGTTTCCAGACTAGAATCAGGAAAATTGATACTTGATGAACGTCTATTTAGGCTGGATCAATTGTTGCAAGAAACCATTGATGAATCATTTATTTCGCCATCAACTCATCAAATAAGTCTTGGTACTTGTGAGGTAAATATTATTGGAGACAGAGATAAAATCGGTAACGTAATCTCTAATTTATTAAGCAATGCCCACAAATACTCACCAAACGAAACTAATATCGAAGTGAATTGTGAGATTACTGATAATGAAGTGATTGTAAGTGTTAAGGATGAAGGTGTTGGAATTGCTAAGGATGATGCAAAAAAATTATTTGAGCGTTATTATAGGGTTCAAGGCAATCATTCTATATCAGGTTTCGGAATAGGATTATATTTGAGTGCTGAAATTATTGAGCGTCATAAGGGTCGTATTTGGGTAGAGAGTGCAATCGGGCAGGGATCAGTATTTTATTTCGCATTACCATTACCGCATTAAAAAAGGGACAGGCTAAAAAGCCTATCCCATATCTAAACCCAAACATGCGCTCAAACATGAATGAATTATAATTTAAACAGCAAATTACTGCATTGGTTTTAAACTATCCAAATTTATTATTTACAATTTCGATTGTTTTTTGATCTGATAAGCCACCAAAATAAGCTATTAGAATGTCTTTAAATATCTGATCACTTTCAGTTAAAATTGAAAAAAGTGTCATTGATGAATGTAGTTTCAAGTCATCAGGAAAACCAAAAATTTGATTTGCCGTTTTATTCTTATGTTGGAGTAATTCTTTTGAAATCTCAATTAATCTCATTCCTAGTATAGGATGATTCAAGTATTTTTCCGCTTCCTCCTTATCTTGAATAGCATAATATTTTGCGGTTTCACTTTGGCCTAAGCCTTTAATTTGAGGGAATGTGTACCACATCCAATGACTGGTTTTACTTCCTTTTTTTATTTCTGATAGCGCATTTTCATAGCTGTTGGCCTGTGCCTCTATAAACCTGTTTAACGAATTCATAATTTCAATTCATTTACCATTATAAACTCAGTACAGCTATTTAAGTTTTTAGATTCAATTAATAGATGTGGTAATAATGTAGTCAAAAATCTACAGCTTGTAATTTGGTGTTTGGCTTACCATTTGCTTTCTATTATTGAAAACGCTGAATGAGTTACGCTGATAATCCCCTTTATAAATGCATAATTATTGATGATGATCAATTAAGTATCGATATTCTTGAAAATTTTATCAATAGAATGCCTGAACTTCATATCGTTAAAACCTATGTTGATCCAGCACAGGCTATTATCGATATAATTAAAGAGGATGGAATTGATTTTTTATTTTTAGATATCAGAATGGACATATCTGGCTTGGACGTAGCAAAAATTTTAAGAGACAAAGTTAGGTTTTTGTTTTTTGTTACTTCATACGAGGAATATGCACTGGATGCTTTTGGTGTTAACGGAGATAAATTTTTGGTAAAACCCATTATGTTTCCTAAACTTATTACCTCCATAAATGAGGTTCTGGAAAAAGAAAATAAGCAAAAAGGCCATTCAGTCACCTAGATTTGAAAGATAGTGCTATCTCTGCAAAACAATTTTCCTTTTTAAAGATTGTATGAAAAGCTTGAAAGATTAAATTTATTTCAGGCATCCATATATTATTAAATTCCCAATCTGTAAATGAGCAAAAAGGTTAAGACTAAAAAAATTGCAATACTTGGTGGTGGTCCGTGTGGACTTTTTATGTACAAAAGACTTATCGAATCGGGTTTGAAAAACCTAGAGATTGAAATTTTTGAAAGAAAAGCCTTTTTAGGTTCAGGTATGCCTTATAGCCATGAAGGAGCAGAAAATGAGCATATTACAAACGTATCGGATAATGAGATTCCTGTAATTTATAATTCTATTGAGGATTGGGTTAAAATTGCTCCAAAGTCTATTCTAAAGAAATTTGATATTGATTCGGAAAATTTTAATGAGTACAAGGTTTTGCCAAGGCTGTTTTTCGGAGAATATCTTTCCGCACAGTTTGATCTGTTAGTGAAGGAAGCGAAAAAAAAATCAATCACCACCAAAGTTCATCTTAATACTATTGTTACGGATGTTTTTGACGATAAAAAGAGTAAAAAAGTTCACGTTATTGTTGCGCCTACTGAAGACCTGATCTTCGATGAAATAATGATTTGCATCGGCCACCATTGGCCCAAAAAGCTTGAAAATAAAATCCCCAACTATTTCGACTCACCATATCCACCAAAAAAGCTTGCGAAAAGATTTAATTGCCCCATTGCTTTAAAAGGTTCATCCTTAACGGCTGTTGATGCGATTAGAACACTTGCCAGAAGCAATGGCGCTTTTACTCAAAATGATGACGGAACTTATACTTTTAAGCTCGATCCAGAAAGCAGTAAATTCAAAATCGTGATGCACTCCCGAAATGGTTTGCTGCCTGCCATTCGATTTCATTTGGAAGATAGCCATTTAGGAAAAGATGCTACACTGAGTAAAAAGCAGATTCAGCAAACCATAAAAGAAAATGGAGGTTTTATTTCCCTTGATTTTGTATTTGAAAAGAATTTTAAGGCACAATTTAAAAACAAGGAACCAAAATTTTATGAACGCATAAAAGATATGAATTTGGAGACTTTCGTTGATGCCATGATGGATTACCGAGAGAAACTACCCCCTTTTGAATTATTTAAAAAGGAATATAAGGAAGCAGAAAAATCGATAGAGCTAAAAGAATCAATCTATTGGAAAGAAGCATTGGCTGTTTTGAGTTTTGCGATGAACTATCCTGCCAAATACCTTCCTGCAGAAGATATGTTAAGGCTTCAAAAAGTGTTGATGCCCTTAATTTCTATTGTAATTGCATTTGTACCACAAAGTTCTTGTCGCGATTTAATGGCTCTCCACGATGCTGGTGTTTTAGATATTATTTCGGTAGGCGAAGAGAGTAGAGTGGAACCAAACCCAAATGGAGGGGCTACCTATTATTATGAGGATGAAAGTGAGAAAGAAATTTCCAAAAGCTACAACATGTTTGTTGATTGTGTTGGCCAACCTCATTTATCATTTGAAGATTTTCCGTTTAGAGGTTTGATTAACGATGATACGATAAGTCCGGCGAAACTGCAATTTAAAGATCCCGAAAAAGGGAAGGTTGAATTAAAAAAGAAGAATAAGATGGTAAAGCAAGATGCTAAGGGAGTTTACTCACTTCGGGTTCCGGGTATTACCATTAACGATTTTTTTCAGGTTGTTGATCAACAAGGTAAAGCTAATGACCGTATTTACATTTTAGCAGTACCTTATATTGGCGGTTATAATCCTGATTATTCTGGAATCGATTTCTGTGAAGCAGCTTCAGAACAGGTAATAAAAAAAATAAAGACATAAAAAAAACCGAGGCAAATGCTTCGGTTTTTTTTATTAAGTCATGAAAGTTTATTTCATGCCATCTTTAATTTTATTAATCATTGTTAGATGTGTTTGAACCACAGGAGCCGTTTTAGTTGCAAAAGCTTTTAGTTCAGCATCAGCTCCATTTTTTGATTCATCTTCCATCAACTTTAAAGTTGATTTATGCCCATCAACCATAGCATCAACATAAGCTTTATCAAAGTCAGTACCAGATTTTTTGCTCAAATCATCCATCTTGTTTTTGTGTTCCTCATCTACAGTTGAAGGTAAAGTAATGTTTTTTGCTGCGGCAATTTCCATTAACTCGGTATTGGCTTTTCCGTGGTCATTAACCATCATGGTAGCAAACTCCTTAACTTGTGCATTACTACTTTTCTGTAAGGCAAGTTTTCCCATTTCTACTTCCGCCATTCCGCCAACAGCAGCCGCTGTTGTAAATTTTGCATCAGCATCATCAACTGCTATTCCGCCTGTGGCAGCTGCATTTGTTGTGGTATCCTTGCTCATGTTTAAGCTGTCAGCTGTTTCTTTTGCGTCTTTATCGCCTCCGCCACAAGCTTGAAATGCCAGGGCCGAAACTGAAACGGCCATCAAATAAATTAACTTTTTCATATTATTGGTTTTTGTTGTATTATAATAACATGATTTATTTAGAAAGGTTTAGTGTAATATGGCTTACATTAATTCTTAAAGTCATATTTTATCCAGTTTAAAATAACCCAGGTGGATTTCATCTTCTGGTAAATCAGCATTTGGAATGATTTCTAAATGATACTTTTCTTTATGCTGGGGGTTCAAAATGTCTTCAACACGATAAATGTCATCAATATCTATCCCATATTTTTCATCAATGTGCGAGTTGGCACCTTTTACAGAATTGGTTTTAAAGAAAACAGTTTTCTTAGCATCTTGAATAGCCGAAACACGGTCATTTTTAACACCCAAAACAATGTAGTGCTGTTCTGCTAATTTTCCTGATTGATAACCGCCTAAATTAATAAAGAATAATTTGTGTGGAGATGAGGTGTGTTCCGAAATTCTATGTTTCACTTTTATTCGGAAACCATCTACTTGATTTACTTCACGCCACCCATCTATATGAATACTTGCTCCAGCTTCCGGCCAAAATGCTTTTATATCAGGAACCAGTTCTTTTAATGAGTTAGCAATACCAAAGAAATAATCATGTTGCTCTACATTTCTTTTGGGCGCTTTCGAGCCCAAAAGTAACATGTATAATTTTAAGTTTTCGCTATCTTGTGTCTGATCGATCATATTACTGAATTATAAATATTATAACCAGCAACTGATGTTATCGTTTTGAAAAATGTTATTTATCGAATATTTACTTAATGGATCTAAACTCTTTAACCTCTATTTTAAGCTCTTTAATTTGCTCCTGTGCTTGGCGATTCTCCAAATAGAAGTAGATGGCAAAACCTAAAAATATCTTTCCCAAGACAAAAACAGCAGCAAAAACCAGGCGCCATGCTTTATGAATGCGCATCTGATTCGATTCAGATTCAACTTCGATATACCTTTCTTGCTTTGTTTTTTCTTGTTCTGCCTGCTTGTATCTATTGTCAGGAGCAGTGTAATGTTCTAAATTCTGATCACGTAATTTGATTTCATTAACCTCATGTTCAATTTTCGATAATATACCAGGAGGTGGAGGAACGGCCATGCTTTGTGCCAGTACTTCCATGTCCAATTCCAATTGTGTTAATGCCTCATCGAATTCAGGATATTGCTTTTTAAGCAACAAAACTTTTTGAATTTCATCATCGGTTGCCACACCCATAACATAGGTTTCCATTAGGCCGCTATCTATCAATTTTTTAATTTCCACGAGCTTTCCTGATTTTATCTATTGATGATTTCAATTGGGTACGCAAAATACTTTCACTCTGATTTAGTAAATCTACCAGTTGAGCGAGTGACTTCCCCTGGTAATAAACCGCCTGAAAAACAACGCGTTCATCATCTTCTAGCAGATTAAGATAATTGTTCGTAGAAGCAGTGTCCAAGTTGGCTTTCCAATCATTTAACGTAGAAAACTCCTTCAATTTATATTGTGCATACTGTCTCAATTCTAGCCAGGTAACTTCACGCCCCTTAGTCTCCAACGAAAATGCAGTTATAATGCTAATTAAATGTTCTTCCGATCGCTTTCGATCTTGAACCGTTCCTCGGATAAAACCTAAAAGCATTCCAGCATATTTATCATATAACTGACGAATATCCTTCTGGTCATATTTAGGGATGTTTAAAATAACTTCAGACATTATTAACGGGAGTGATTAAATATAATTGCAAGATTAATGCAAAAATTTTAAATACTTATAATTCAGAGCAAAAATGAGTTAATTTTAATAATGTTTAAATGGTTTTTCGAAAAAAACTTCTAAATTTTAATTTCGTTTTAATATAAAGGGAGTATTCTCTTTATAATTTACCTTAATAATATTTCAAAGAATGAGAATTGCAACCTACAATGTGAACGGCGTAAACGGACGTTTGCCGGTTTTATTAAAGTGGTTAGAAGAAACTAAACCCGATGTGGTTTGCTTACAAGAACTAAAAGCGCCTCAAGAAAAGTTTCCTGAGCAGGCCATTCTAGATGCAGGTTATCATGCCATTTGGCACGGCCAAAAAAGCTGGAATGGTGTGGCAATCTTATCTCGTGGATATGAAATAAAAGAACTGAAGCGTGGATTGCCCGGAGACCCGGAAGATTTGCATAGCCGATACATTGAAGCAATGGTAAATGGCGTGGTGGTTGGTTGTTTGTACTTACCAAATGGAAATCCTGCGCCCGGACCAAAATTAGATTATAAACTGGCTTGGTTTGAGAGATTAACCCTTCATGCTGCAAAACTTTTAGAATATAATTTACCAGTTGTATTGGCTGGAGATTATAATGTAATGCCAACCGAGCTTGATGTTTATAAGCCAGAGCGTTGGGTTGATGATGCCCTTTTTCGACCAGAAGTGCGGAAAGCATTTCATGACCTAATAGCGCAAGGATGGACCGATGCCATAAGAAAACTTTTTCCCGATGAAGTAATCTATACTTTTTACGATTATTTTAGAAATGCCTATGGTAGAAATGCAGGTTTACGAATCGATCACTTTCTTTTAAGCCCGCAGTTGAAAGAAAGGCTGGTGAGTGCAGGCGTTGATAAAAATGTTCGTGGCTGGGAAAAAACGAGCGATCATTGCCCGGTTTGGATTGAAATTAATAACCTTGAAATTTCAGAATGATAAACAGGCTATCTCATAAACAGAATTTATGAGATAGCTTTTTTTAATTATTTAAATTCCCTGAAATCCTGTCCGTCTTTAATGTTCAGCAAGCTTTCATAGATTAAGCTGATTACATTATCCACATCTTCCTTGTGTACCATTTCTACAGTGGTGTGCATGTAGCGCAATGGTAAAGAAATCAATGCCGATGGAACACCACCGTTTGAGTAGGCAAAAGCATCCGTATCTGTTCCGGTAGAACGTGAAGAGGCTTGGCGTTGAAACGGAATTTCGTTTTTCTCTGCAGTTTTAATCAATAGCTTGTTTAAGTTAGTTTGAACTGCTGGAGCATAAGAAACTACCGGACCTTTGCCCGCTGATAAATCGCCTTGTGTATTTTTATTGATCATTGGCGTAGTGGTGTCATGAGTTACATCTGTAACAATCGCCACATTTGGTTTAATGCGTTGAGCAATCATTTCAGCCCCACGTAAACCAATTTCCTCCTGTACGGAGTTCACAATATATAACCCAAAAGGAAGTTTTTTCTTGTTTTCTTTTAACAAACGAGCTACTTCGGCGATCATAAAACCACCAACACGGTTATCTAAAGCACGACCAACATAGTAGCGATCGTTCAATACCATAAACTCATCTTCATAAGTGATTACGCAACCCACGTGGATGCCTAATTTCTCCACTTCTTCCTTCGAAGTGCAGCCGCAATCAAGGAAAATGTTTTTTAATTCCGGCGCTTGCTCTTTTTCGCCATGGCGGGTATGGATGGCTGGCCAGCCGAAAACAGCCTTAACCAAACCTTTTTCTGTGTGGATATTTACTCGTTTTGATGGTGCAATCTGATGATCAGATCCACCATTACGAATCACATAAATTAAGCCATCGCTGGTAATGTAATTTACATACCACGAAATTTCATCAGCATGAGCCTCAATAACTACTTTGTAAGGTGCTCTTGGGTTAATTACACCTACCGCTGTACCGTAATTATCAACAAAATGCTCATCAATGTACGGCTTCAAGTAGTTTAACCATAATTTCTGACCTTCCCACTCGTAACCAGTAGGAGCAGGGTTGTTGATGTATTCTTCTAAAAACTGCAGCGATTTTTTGGTTACCACCGTAACATGTTTCTTCTTATCCTGCACTTTAGGCAGGTTAGCGTCTTCTTTTTTCTTAGCCATATTTTTATTTAAAATTTTAGATGTACGATTTTAGATTTGCAGGTAGCAGACCAGTTTCGTCCATCTTATTCTATTTTTAATTTTAGATCCACATGTTGCAGACCAAGTTATCATCCGTAATTTTTTACGATATTAGATGTGCAAGTTGCTATCAATCGTAATTCGTAAATCTACAATTGTAAATCTCTTTCCATTACAACAAAATCGTACCCATCTTTAAAAAAGGTTTTTTCCGTCTCCTGGAATCCAAATTTATAATAAAATTCTTTAGCATTTACCCTGGCATTGCACCATAGCTTACTTGCTTTCTGAATTTTACAAAAATCTAAGATATATTCCATCAGTTGCGAACCATAACCAGATTTTTGCACATCGGTTAGAATGGCTAATTTTCTGAATTGATACACATCACCTTTATGAAACAGCGAAACCACTCCCGTTAATTTATGATCGGCATATAATCCAAAGTGAAGTCCTTCAAAATCATCTGGCAATTTCACGCTATCAAAAGGTAGTTCAGGGTACATCACTTCATGGCGAATGCGCCAGGTGAGTGAAGGAAATATTTGTTCAATTTGTACTAAGCTGCTCAAATTTTAATTTTTTTTATTTCCGTAAAATAGATAGATTAAAATATTTAGTATTATTATTCCCGTCATGCCATAGCAAAACGTTGTCCATCCGCCGTGCCCCCACAGCCATAAACCCAATGCAGAGCCACAACTCGCTCCGATGAAACTTACCGACATGAAAATGGTGTTGAGCCGGTTTCTGGCTTCGGGAATTAAAGTGTAAATCCGGGTTTGGTTGGTTACATGAATGGCCTGCTGACCAATATCGATAAGTACAATTCCAATAACAAACAGATACAAGTGATTGCCGGTGAAATAAAATAAAGCAATGCTGATGATTTGCAAGATGAAACCAATCATCAAATTTTTGCGTGGATTATTGCCGTCACTCAGTTTACCAACCAGGGGAGCAGCTAATGCTCCAGCAGCGCCAGCGATTCCAAATAACCCGATTTGTAGTGTTTGGAAATTGAATGGTGGATTAGCCAAAAACAAAACCATTGTAGTCCAGAATGCACTGATGATTGCGAAAGCTAAAAAGTTGATAATTGAGGTTTCACGTAAAGCAGGTTGGGTTTTAATGTAACCAAACATCGAACTCATTAATTGTTTGTAGCTTCCTTTAAATGCCGGAAAACTTTGCGGAAAGCGCTTAGCCATTAATGCGATGAGAAGTACACAAATTCCTGCGGCCATGTAGTAAACCGCCCTCCAGCCTAACCAAAAGCCAATGCTGCCACTAACTGCTCTCGACGCCAAAATGCCTACCAATAAACCGCTCATAATCATGCCAATGTTAGCCCCACGATTTTCATCCGTACTGAGGTTGGCAGCTAAAGGTAGAATAAGCTGCGGTACAATGGAGCAGATGCCAATCAGCAGCGAGGCAATTTCAAGTAAGAAAAATGAGTGAGAAACTGCTGCGGTTAGCAAGGCTAAAATTGCCATTCCGGTTATGAGCAAAATCTGCTTTTTTCGCTCAAACATATCGCCCAGCGGAACAAGAAGGAATAAGCCTACAGCGTAACCTATTTGTGTGATGTAGGTAATTCGCCCCGCATAAGTTTCTGTTAAATTAAAATCTTTAGCAATTAAAATAACCAGGGGCTGGCAATAATAGATGTTTGCAACAATTAAGCCCGTGCAAAAGGCCATCAACAGGATATCTATTCGTTTTAGCATATGGTGAGATGTAGGATGAAAATATGTAAGACGGAAAATGGAGAATCGGTGTGATGTTTAATACGAGGTTTACATCCGTCCTTAATCCTTACAAAGGTATATTGCCATGTTTTTTCCGGGGATGATTAACCACCTTATTTTCTAACATCTTAAAGGCTTTAATCAACTTTGTTCGGGTTTCCGCAGGTTCGATTACTTCATCTATAAAACCGCGTTCTGCAGCACGGTAGGGGTTAGCAAAAATATCCGAATATAACTTTTCCTTTTCTATCCATTTTTCTTCTGGGTTTTCTGAAGCTGTTATTTCTCGTTTAAAAATAATTTCAGCAGCACCTTTAGCACCCATTACGGCTATTTCCGCACTTGGCCAGGCGTAATTCATATCTGCGCCAATATGTTTGCTATTCATCACATCATATGCGCCGCCATAGGCTTTACGGGTAATTACGGTAATTCGGGGAACGGTTGCTTCGCTAAAGGCATAGAGCAATTTAGCACCATTACTTATAATGCCATTCCATTCCTGGTCGGTTCCTGGTAAGAAACCCGGAACATCTTCAAAAACCAATAAAGGAATATTAAAGCAATCACAGAAACGAACAAAACGGGCAGCTTTGGTTGATGAATTACTATCTAAAACGCCGGCCAAATAAGCGGGTTGGTTGGCCACAATGCCGATGCTTCTACCTGCCAAACGGGCAAAACCTACTACAATATTTTCCGCAAAGGCTGCATGAACTTCTAAAAAGCTTTGCTCATCGGCAACTTCATTGATAATTTCGCGAATATCGTAAGGTTGCGAAGCATTTTGTGGCATGAAGGTATTCAATGATAACCTGCTTTCATCGCCAATTTCATAATTCAACTGCGCTGGTACTTCTTCGCAATTTTGAGGCATATAGCTCAAAAGTTTCTTAACATGATTGATCGCCTCAATTTCATTGGCGCAAGCAAAATGTGTTACACCCGATTTGGTGGCGTGAGTAGTTGCGCCACCCAACTCCTCAGAGGTTACTTCCTCATGAGTAACCGTCTTAACCACATTTGGCCCGGTTACGAACATATATGAAGTATTTTCGACCATTAAAATAAAATCGGTAATGGCCGGAGAATAAACCGCACCGCCTGCGCATGGACCCATGATTGCAGAAAGCTGTGGGATTACGCCAGATGCCTGCACATTTTTATAAAAAATATCGGCATAACCACCCAATGAAACCACACCTTCCTGAATGCGAGCACCTCCACTATCATTCAAACCAATTAAAGGCGCACCATTTTTCATCGCCATATCCATCAGCTTGCAGATTTTTTCGGCATGTGTTTCAGATAACGATCCTCCGAAAACAGTAAAATCTTGAGAAAAAACATAAGTCAAACGGCCATTGATTGTACCGTAACCTGTTACCACACCATCGCCCAGATATTTTTCACGCTCCATTCCAAAATCAGTGCTGCGATGAGTAACGAACATGCCTATCTCTTCAAAACTATTTTCATCCATTAAAAAATGAATACGCTCACGAGCAGTAAGTTTTCCTTTTTTGTGTTGACTATCAATTCGTGACTGCCCGCCACCAAGATTGGCCTGATTGATTTTATCTTGAAGTAATGCTATTTTTTTATCCATTGCCGAGGTATGAGAATTTAAAATTAGAAATTCCTTACGTTAATACAAGGTAACTTTTGATTTTCCAACAGTTAAAGTTAATGAGTGTTTCATTGCAACGATTTGCTTCAACTTAAAAATTAATTACGGTTGAGATAATAACAAATAACATCCATTGGTTTTTAGGTTTTTTTATTAAATTGAATATCAGTTAGATTGGTTTGAAAAATGGAGAAATGGTCACATTACAATTTTTTTACAACCTAAAGTATTGAAAAACCAATTATCCGTTTATTTTTGTAAACTCACATTAGAATGAGATTAGAATTTCAAATGGTTTTAAGAAAGTACAAATACATCATTGTTGCAGCATTTATGCTTATCTTCTCTATGAAGATGGTCATATCAGGCGCACCTGTATTTTGTAAATCTATCGACAAAGAAATCATGAACGCCGTAATCATGCAAATCGAGTTGGAGCATGAAGGTGGAAAAGACTCTGCCAAAGACACTGCGAAATTTTCAGATTTCAAGTTGCTGGAACTTAATCATCCAATCTTTTCTTATGAGTTTTCTTCAAGCCACTTTGTTTTGAAGAGTAGTTTTATTGAGCACTTTAAACGATATGTCGATCCATATCATGCTACAGTACCCACACCACCACCAAACTTTTCTTAGTTTTTTTATTTGGGTTAAGTATTCATAATTCTCTTAATATGAAAAAGTCATTATGTGACATTTAAGTATTCAAGCGTTTTTTCAATACTTCTCCCCACGATTTATTCGTTAAAATTTACTAGATAATCATATCGTTATGCAAAAGTTTAACCCGGCCTTTTCAGGTTCGGACGTGAAGAAATATTTTCTTGCTAAGAATTTAAAGAAAGATCTTCCCTCGAGTATTGTTGTTTTTTTAGTGGCATTGCCACTTTGTTTAGGTATTGCACTGGCCTCAGGTGCGGAATTATTCGCTGGTTTAATTTCTGGTATTATCGGCGGAATTGTAGTTGCATCCTGTAGCGGATCGCAACTGAGTGTAAGCGGACCTGCAGCTGGTTTAACCGTTATTGTTTTAGGCGCAATTACTTCCATGGGCAGCTATCCAACTTTTTTATTAGCAGTAGTATTGGCAGGTGTTTTCCAAATCATTTTAGGCTTAGTTAAGGCTGGTACCATTGGAAATTATTTTCCATCGAGTGTTATCGAGGGAATGCTGGCCGCTATCGGCTTAATCTTGATTTTAAAACAACTTCCACACGCTTTGGGCGTCGATACTGATTTTAGTGGTGATGAAGGTTTCTTTCAGCAAGATCATGAAAACACTTTTTCTGCCATTAGTGCTGCATTAGGTCATTTCAGTTTGGCTGCGGTGGTCATCAGTTTGCTATCCATTTTAATTCTAATATTCTGGCCAAAAGTTAGGCAGTTGGCAATTGTGCCCGCCCCGTTAATTGTTGTAGTTGTTGGTGTAGTGGGTACCTTTCTTTTTGCTGGAACGGATAATGCGTTAAGGGCAGATCAGATGGTTAAAATACCTGTAGTTAGTGGTTTTAGTGAATTTATGGGTTTATTTACCACACCCGATTTTTCGCAACTGGCTAACAAAAATGTTTACATCGTAGCTTTAACAATAGCAGTTGTTGCCAGTTTGGAAACATTGTTAAGCATTGAGGCGATTGATAAGATCGATCCAATCAAGCGTGTGTCGCCAACAAATAGAGAGTTGCTTGCACAAGGCATCGGGAATGTGGCCAGTGGTATGATCGGCGGTTTACCCATGACCTCAGTTATTGTTCGCAGTTCGGCCAACGTAAACGCCGGAGGAAGAACAAAAATGTCGGCTATTTTTCATGGTATTTGGTTATTGCTTTCCTTACTGTTTATTCCGCAAATCATTAACATGATTCCGCTATCGTGTTTGGCGGCTATATTATTGGTTACGGGTTATAGATTAACCAGGATCGGCTTATTTAAACACATGTACCACAAAGGTTGGGATCAATTTGTCCCTTTTGTAGTCACTATAGTTGCCGTTTTGTTTACCGATTTGTTAAAAGGTGTTGCCGTAGGAATGCTGGTTTCAATTTTCTATCTGCTGCGTACCAACATGCGTAATCCTTATTTCTATAGAATTACCAACGATGGAGATAAAAAGAACATCAGAATTAAACTGGCAGAAGAAGTTTCATTCTTAAACAAAGCAGCAATTCAGGTGGTTTTAACAAATATTCCCCGCGAAACAAACGTAATAATTGATGGCTCAAATGCCCGTTATATCGATCCTGATGTGTTGGAGACCATTTTTAATTATAAGCATAATGCCTATACCAAAGGAATTATTGTTACCCTCGAAAATGTTCAGAAACATTATACGGTACCAAAATTTACAAACAAAGTTTTAGAAGATATTAATAAATAGAATAGATCTAATGAAAATGTAATAAAGCCTTGGCTAATGCCAGGGCTTTATTTTTCTTCAGTATTTGGCATATTTCCGGCGTGGCCTTTGTTACCCTTTTCAGCGTCTTCACGTGCCTCTTCCGATCCAAAATCACCTCTTCCAAAATTTCTGCCCAAATTTCCAGCATCCGATTTAACCTTATTGTCGTCGCTATTTTCGTCGCTGTGATGGCGTGGAACCAATTGATCAGGCATATTGGTTTTTTCTGCTGAATTATCAGCGTTTTTATTCTTTAGGTTTTTGTTGTCTTGATTTTCCATGATGTTATATTTTATATAGAACAGCTGGAAGAGTCGATAGTTTTAAAGGTTTTTGGAAATGAAAACTTTGTTTTACATCTGTGCTGAAGTTCCGCCATTTGAACTGACATTATTGTTCTGCAGTCGTTGTTTTCCGGATCCTATTTAAAAAGAAAAACCCCTTAATTGCTCAAGGGGTTTGTAAATATTATTTGGTCTTTCTAAAAAGATTTCTCAAAAGTAAACTGAGTGTGCCTTGCGGTTGATTTCCTGGATTGTTAAATATGTATTGAGTTTTGTTGGTTTTCAAATAACTCAATTTTTCTCCGTTATAACTTGGTTTAACTTTTTCTCCTGTAACGATGTTTACCAGATTGTTTCTTAAATTCAATTCATCTGTAACCATATTGCTTAGCATTGGTGTATAATAATAGCAATCTTTGAAAAAATAGTGCGTTACCTGCGACCATCGGCTTGAACCTTCCTTTAAAACAGGCATTCCTCCATGCAAAATATTGCTCGACCAAATAAGTGCGTCGCCTTTTTTAGCATGGAATACTTTTTTCTCTAAGTTGTTTACTTTGACAATTTCTTCCATAAAGTCTTCGTAATCTTTATAATCCTCGTAAGAAGTACTTTTAGCGCTTTCTTTTATCTGAGAGAAATTGTATTCTGGAAGCCTTTGAGATCCTGGGTGGTAGAATAATGGACCGTTCTCATCGGTAATATCTTCCAGGGCAACCCAAACGCCGCACATAAATTTAGCCGGTAAAGAACTAAAATGGATTGTATCTGAATGTGCCCTTTGTTGAGAGCCAACTGAAAAGTTTAATGTTTGAAATGGAAAAGATTCTCTGCCGTACAGCATCGTCAAAATATCCAAAAGTGGTTTATAAGCTGCTAATTCTTTGCTGGCTTGCGACACCTTCCAAAAATCTTGGACTCGCTGCTCATCACGATAAGTTTTAATTGGGTAATCTTTATTGAATCCGATTTCTTCAGCATCTTTTCTCACACGATCAACTAATTCTGAGGGTAAAAAATTTGAAAGTACTACGAAGCCGTCTCTATTGTAATCTGTGGCAAGTTTCTTTTGCTCTTCACTAATGTTTTTGCCTTTAATTATTTGGTCAAAAAATGGGGATTCCACCCAAGGGAAATTCGATTGTATCATAGGATTAGCAAGAAACCAACTTTTTTGTAGCAAGCAAAGAAGTTGAGCGGTTCTTTGATCAGTTATAAAATTTTAGCAAAATAACAAAACCCCTGCATTAGCACAGAGGTTTTGTTGTTCCAATTGTAAAGTTAATTTAATCTTCAGCCAAAAACGGGTAACGATAATCAGTCGGCGATTCGAAAACTTCTTTAATGGTACGTGGAGAAACCCAACGCAATAAGTTAATCATGGAACCAGCTTTATCGTTAGTGCCCGAACCTCTGGCACCACCAAATGGCTGCTGACCAACAACGGCTCCCGTACATTTATCATTAATGTAAAAGTTACCAGCCGAGTTACGTAAAGCATGACTTGCCTTATCAATCGCATAACGGTCTTGTGCAATTAAAGCACCCGTTAATGCATAAGGAGAAGTGGTATCAATTACTTCTAAGATCGATTCGAAATCCTTATCAGCGTAAACATAAACCGTTAAAACCGGACCGAATAATTCTTCGCACATGGTGGTGTATTTCGGGTCATCAACCACTAAAACAGTTGGTTCAACAAAATAACCTTTGCTCTTGTCGTAATTTCCACCAGCAATAATTTCTACACCCTTATCTTGTTTAGCCTGGTCGATATATTTTGCTAATTTATCGAATGAACGCTCATCGATAACGGCATTAATGAAGTTTGTAAAATCTTCAGTTCCACCCATTTTGAATGTAGCCAAATCGCGTAACATTTGTTTTTTAATCTCCGGCCATAAGCTGTCGGCAATATAAACACGACTTGCGGCAGAACATTTTTGACCCTGATATTCGAAAGCACCACGAACAATTGCGGTACTTGCAATATCAGTTTGTGCCGATGGATGAACTAAAATAAAATCTTTACCACCAGTTTCGCCAACTATGCGAGGGTATGATTTGTATTTGTGGATGTTTGTACCAATCGTTTTCCAAATTTCCTGAAATACTTTTGTAGAACCGGTGAAGTGAATACCTGCAAAATCTGGATGGTTAAAAATTACATCTCCAGTTTCAGGTCCGTCAGCGTAAACTAAATTTACAACGCCATCAGGTAAGCCAGCTTCACGGAAAATCTCCATCAAAAGGTTTGCTGCGTAAACTTGGGTGTCTGCTGGTTTCCAAACCACAACATTACCCATCATGGCTGCCGATGCAGGTAAATTTGCAGCAATAGCCGTAAAGTTGAAAGGCGTTAAAGCGAAAACAAAACCTTCTAGCGGGCGTTGCTCCACACGGTTCCAGCTGCCACGAGGTGAAACAGGAGGTTGTTGCTTGTAAATGTCGCTCATGTAACTTACGTTGAAACGTAAGAAATCTATCAGCTCGCAAGCGGCATCAATTTCTGCCTGGTAAGCATTTTTGCTTTGACCCAACATGGTCGCAGCGTTTAGTTTATAGCGGTATTTGCCAGCAATTAAATCGGCAGCTTTTAAAAAAATAGCTGCTCTGTGCTCCCA
>SEDB01000236.1 GCA_004210715.1 Pedobacter sp. | reverse complement strand
GTTATTGCATTCTTGTGTGCTTCTAATCCTTCAGCGGCTGCAAGGGTTTCAACAGTTGTTCCAATATTATTTAATCCATTGGATGATAAATGCTGAAAGGTAATTTTCTTAAGAAAAGCATCAGTTGAAACGCCTGAATAAGCTTTAGCAAAGCCACTTGTAGGTAAGGTATGGTTAGTTCCTGAGGCATAATCTCCTGCGCTTTCTGGAGTAAGGTTTCCTAAAAATACCGAACCTGCATTGATTATCAATGAGATAAGATTTTCAAATTTTTCAGTCGCTAAAATCAAGTGCTCTGGTGCATATTCGTTCGAAAAATCCATTGCTATAGTAGTATTATCGACCAAAATAGCATAAGAATTTTCAATTGCTTTTGCTGCTATTTCTTTTCTTGGTAGCTTAGATAATTGATTTTCAATCTCTAAAATAGTTTTTTCTATAATTTCATTTGATGTAGAAACTAAAATCGCCTGACTATCAGTTCCGTGTTCTGCTTGTGCGAGTAAATCTGCAGCTACAAAAGATGGGTTTGCAGTCTCATCAGCGATAACCAAAACCTCTGATGGACCAGCAGGCATATCAATCGCCACCTTATTTTGAACCATTGTTTTGGCAGTGGTAACGTAACGATTGCCTGGTCCAAATATCTTATAAACCTGTGGTACGGTTTCCGTTCCGAAAGCCATTGCCGCAACCGCTTGTGCACCTCCAATTAAGTAGATTCTTTCGAAAACTGCAGTTCCACCAGGAATATATAGTCCGACCTTTTCAATTGCTCTTGATTCCCTCCAGCAAACCACACCAGGCATGGTTTCTATCTTATCTTCAGTTTTTAATTGAGATTGATGAAATACTTTGATGTTCTGATAAGCGGTTTCAATTGCTTTTTTAGCATCTGCTGGAATGGTAGATGCAATTTCTTTTAATTCCTCAGCATCTAAAAATAGTTTTTCTAACTCTACTTTATCGAATGCTTTTGCAAAATTAAACAGCGCTTTATCACCATCATTTTTTACAGTTTTAATGATGTCTGCAACACGTTCTTCAACCAATTTATCGTCTTCAATTTGTCGCGAACACAGTTCTTCAATTTTTGATTTAGATAAATCTGTATAATTATAGACTTTCAATGTGTTATAATTTAAAATTAACTATTAGTTAATATGTATTTGTACGTTTTAGGCGCTTTTTTAAGTGATTATTTTCTCAATTGGCATCACTAAAATACCTTCTGCGCCTGCAGCTTTTAGGCTGTTAATTTTATCCCAAAAATCTTCTTCGGCAATTACAGAATGTACGGCAACCCAGTTTGGTTCGAACAACGGAACCACCGTCGGACTTTTAACACCTGGTAACAAATCGACAACTTTTTGGAGGTTATCTTTAGAAACATTTAGTACTACATATTTGTTCGATTTCGCACTCAACACAGAACGAATTCTTTGTAGCAATTCTGAAACTTCAGGGTTATCAAGTATCGATTTATTTCCGATTAAAACAGCCTCCGATTGCATCACATCTGCGAATGGTTTTAGGCCATTACTTTTTAAAGTTCCACCTGTAGATACGATGTCAAAAATGGCATCACTTAATCCTAATCCTGGTCCAATTTCTACCGAGCCAGAGATGGTTCTAATGTCTGATTTTATTCCTTTTTCTGTTAAGAATTTTTCGAGAATAACAGGGTAAGAAGTGGCGATTGCTTTATCGTTTAAATCTTCTAATTTTTGAATTTCACTGCCCGTTTGAACGGCGATTTTTAGTGTGCATTTTCCAAAGCCAAGACGTTGTAAATATTCAACATTTGCCTTGGTTTCTGTAATTACATTTTCGCCAACAATTCCTAAATCGGCAATACCATCCTGAACATATTCTGGGATATCATCATCACGAAGAAAGAGAATTTCTAGTGGAAAATTTTGAACGGTTGATATTAAAGAGCTCTTATAGTTTTCGAAAGAAAGACCACAATTTTTTAATATTTCTACAGATTTTTCGTTTAACCTACCCGATTTCTGGATAGCAATTTTTAGTGTTTTCAAAGTATTGAATATAGAGTGTGCAAGAAATTATTCTACGGAAAAAAGTTTTGAAGTACAAAACAAACATATCATATCGCCTAGCGGCGATGATGCAAATGTAAGTGATGGTTCAAAGTTAATTTCATATATTTATTTCTGCCAATATCAATGCTTTAGCTGACTAGCGATGGCAAATATAGTGTTTGAATCGGGAAATCAAAAAATAATGGCACTTAATTTGTCTCAAATATATTTTTAAAATGCTATAGCTTCTATTTTTGTACTAAATTTTTACGTGTTGAAAAACTTTCGCTTTCTAATAATTCCAATTGTGTTGTGCATATCTGCTTGTGGATGGTTTAAACAACCCCCAGCAATTGGAAAGGTTCTATCTGAGCATTTCAATAATAAAATGTATAAAGATTTTGATACAGTAGCTTTTGACAGCGTTTTCGTGAAAACACTGGATAGTTTATCAGAATCCTTCATCAATCCGAAAACAATAAAAGCCTATTACGCTTCGACTACAAACGAACCGAAAATGGTTACAAAATTCTACATCAATGGGGAATTAGATTCCCTTGTAAGGTATTTAGAAAACAGTAAGTTTCATGGTTTCAATCCGAAAATTTTTAAAACTGAAGAAATAAAAGCTTTACTTTCATCGCTTTCTGCAAATAACTTTAAAAAAGTTGATGAGAGCTATCCTACCATAGCAAAACTTGAGCTTTTATCAGCAAATGCATTTTTGAATTACAATAATTTTCTGAAGTATGGTGTTGTAAACCCACGAAATATTTTTTCTCGTTACTATATTAAGGTGAAGCGTCCGGATAGCATAAGTATGACTAACCTTTTAGCCTCAGAGAATTTAATTGATTCTTTAAGAAATGGTCAACCAAAATCAGCTCAATACAAAGCCTTGCAATCAGCTTATCTGAACGCAAACACTGAAGATGAAAAGCGAATTTTACTAATAAATATGGAGCGCTTCCGTTGGAAAATGCCTGAGACCGGAAGCAATTTTGTACAAGTAAATATTCCTGATTTTAAACTTACCTGGTTTGATAAACAAGATACGGTAATTTCAATGAAAGTGTGTGTAGGTGGAAAGCGTGAAAATGGTTACGAAGAAAAGCTGAAAGCGTTTGCTAAATCGGGTAATCTGGATGATAAACCAAAGAATCACGAAACACCGATGCTATTCAGCAAGATTAACTCCATCCAGGCAAATCCGGTTTGGAATATTCCAGTAAGCATAGCACAAAGTGAAATCTATTGGATGGCTAGGAAAGATCCTTATTATTTATCAAATAGTAATATTAAAGTTTACTATAAGGATAAATTAGTAGGCGAACCTGATACCATTAACTGGAACCGATATTCAAGAGATAAACTCCCTTTTAAATTTAAGCAGGGTTCTGGCGGTGGAAATGCACTAGGGAAATTCAAATTTATTTTTGACAATAGCTCTAGTATTTATCTTCATGATACGAATAATAAAAATGGTTTTAATTTATCAAACAGAGCAATCAGCCATGGTTGTGTGCGTATAGAAAAACCTTTGGAATTTGCCGAAAAACTAGTTGGCGACACTTATACTTACGATAAATTAAGGGCCGAAGTAGATCTGCCACCAGTGGATAGTGCTCATAACAAGTGGTACAAAAAACGCATGGCAGCAAAAGCAGATACAACAAAATCGTTTCAATTAAAACCAGCTTGGTTTGGGCCAAAAAAGAACATTCCACTGATCATAACTTATTTCACTGCGTGGTCGCAAAATGATAAAATAGAGTACCGCCCTGATGTTTATCAAATGGATGAAAAACTTTGGGTAGCCATGAAAAAATTTAGATTATAACTTAAATGTTATAAAAAAATAAGCATTATTTTAATGGCTGAATTTGGAATTGAAATCGAAAATAATATATTTGTTATTAAACATTTAAAAATATAAATCGCGTTACAGGGCATAAAAATTAACGCTCAACCTTCGTCGCTGTAACTAATCCTATCCCTATTATTTAGAAAAAATATTAGCTATTCTCTTTATTTAGAAAAGCTCTTTTTTCGTATTTCGTTGCATTTCATAATGTGACATTGGTAAAATACATCTCATTTTTTAACAAACAGAAAATTTAATTTAACAATGGCAATCAATTTACAAAAAGGACAAAAAATTAATATCGGTTTATCGAAAATTACGGTTGGTTTAGGCTGGGACCCTAATGAGGGCACTGGCTTTGATTTTGATTTAGATGCCTCTGCATTTATGATCGATAGAAATCGCCTCATTCCTGCAGAAGAGTACTTTGTTTTTTATGGTAATACCGATTCTCCCGATCAAGCTTTACACCATACTGGCGATGATCCTACTGGAGGAAATAGTGCTACGGGTGATGATGAGAGTATTCAGGTTGATTTGTCGAAAGTTGATGCTAGCATTCAAGAAATACTTTTTGTAGTGACCATACACGACGCCGTTTCGCGTAAGCAAAATTATGGTCAGGTAAGAAATTCCTATATCCGAATAGTTGATGACAGCACAGGAGAAGAAGTTGCCAAATATGAATTAGGAGAGGACTTTTCTATTGAAACAGGAGTTGAATTCGGGCGCCTGTATAAACGCGATGAGCAGTGGAAATTCGAAGCATCTGGTATTGGTTACAGAGAAGATTTATCTTTCTTTTTATCTAAATACTTTAAAGGTCAAATCATAAAATAAATATACAAC
>SEDB01000235.1 GCA_004210715.1 Pedobacter sp. | reverse complement strand
GTTAGAGAAAAGCTGTCGATTTCTTTGCCTTCTGTAGTTACAAAATTTATTTTAGCCAAAGTATTTTCATCAACCAATTCTAAAATATGCGCCTTAATTTCAGCTGACAAACGTTCTACGTTTTCCATTTCTCTGATAACAATCTCTAATTCGGCAGGACCTTTTTGCCTTACATCTTCCACCCTGTTGCCTAAAAAATCTTTTAATGTATTGATTAATGTTTTCATAGTTCATTTTATACAATGAATAATCGTTAAACGATTGAAAATGTTTGCATGAATTTTAAAAACGGATAATTAATGTGAAGTTCTAAGATTAAAAGCTTGGATTGGGCGCAAAAAAAAAGCTGAAATAAATTTCAGCTTCAAATAAGTTTGAATAAGTTGTTTATAAATCATCCATATTTTCCAGAAGTTTTTTGGCCTGAGCCTGCCAATCCGGTTTTACAGTTTCATATTCACTGAAACTACGGTAACTATCAAACAAAATTGCTGTCGATTTCTGATCGAATGGGCCGCATACACCCATAAAATATTTCTTCTCATCGTCATCACTGCGACTATAACTAAAGCTGAAAACGTAATATTTTCCTTTATCACTTTCAATGTTACCTATCAAGGTTATATCTTCAGGATAATCTTCATCATCTCCCAAATAGTTGTATAACATCAGTTTTGCTATTTCATCATGCTTTGTATATTTTGTTGGTACACTTGCTAACTTATCATTGGTATTAAAGGCATTTAAAATAGCATACCTGGATGACAGGCTGTCTAGCTGAGCCTCTAAAACCTTTTGATTTAGGGGCAAATTCATTTTTATTCGGGTTACTATTGCAGCAGTTTTCATATATGAAATACTGTCCTGGATTAATTTATCCGTTAACTCATCAGCAATTTTCGACAAATCTGTCATCGGCAAAATGTTCAGGTACGCATATACCGATAAGGGATATTTTTTTTCTTTATCTGTCAAATATTTATTGAGGTCTTCGATGGCTGAAGAAAAAATTTCTTTTTGTTGCGCTTTGATTAAAGGCGCATATGTTTCTTTATGTTCGGAAACACTCATATCCGAAACAAGATCAACGATATTTGATTTATAGTCTGGTATCTTTTTAAGTAGCAATACCCGATCAAAATTTTGAGCAACATAATCCAACGAATCCGTTAATGCCTTAAATGTTGTCCAATAGCTTTCTAATATTAAGGGTTTGGTCTCTAACAAGCTTTTCAAATACCAATCATACTGTGTAGAATCTAAGCTGACAACTTTAGTTAAAGCTTTTGATCTAATTAAATCTGTGTTCTTTGGATCGTTAAAAAGATTTTTCAATAATGGGATACAATTTTTCTTTTCCAGAAGTACTAAAGCTTCGATCAGTTTTTCTCTGACACCGTTAACAATGGTATCACTCGGGTATTTTAGTTTTAATGCTTCCTGTATTAATGGAATTTCCGATTTATCAAAATCATAGTATCCCAAAGCACCAAATGCAGGTTTAAAAATCACAGAATCTGTACTGAATAAATCGCTTAACAAAACTTCCGCCTTTGAACCCTTGATATCAAAGGGTTTAGAAATTGATGTTTGTTGCGAGGCAGCGAAGAATTCATTTGCCTGTAAACCATTTATCTCTTCGTTAGTTCCCAAAAGTGATTGGTAAAAAAACTGATCTCCATTTAGCCACATCTTGATTTTCCTGTTGTTGCCCGATGTGGTGTCCTTATAGCTATAAATTTTTCCTTTCACGGCTCCAACCATTACCTCTTCGCTCAACATTAAACTGTCTTTATCGGGTTTAATGGATTCAATCATCTTTTTATAAACTGAATCTACATCAGAAGATCTGTAATATTTACTTAAATAGGCAGATTCAACCATATATAAACCACCTGTATTTTTATTTACGGCAAAAAATGTTTTACTATCCTTTAAAAATGATTCGTAGTCATCAATATCTTTTGTTACAATAGGTTGTGGTTTTGAGGGTGTTTTTATTTTCAATCGATCAACATCATAAAATGCACTTTCACCGTCCAAATATTTTTCAATTTTAAATGAGCTGAAGAACTCATCATCCAGTAGTTTTTTATCATTTGATAAATTTTGTTTCAATAACATGTAAGTTCGATTTCCCCTCAAAAAAAACTGAACCCTCAATGAATATCCTTGAATATCCAAGTTTAAATCTCTTCCTTCATAACCATTGTTGTAAATGATTGTAGGTCCAGATGTAACCTGGCCTTTATCTTCAAATTGTTTAATTAAACCATTGAAAACACTGTTTCTGTCAGAAAGATACATTCCTTCAGGAAAATCGTTGTATTTAAACAGATAACTCTGAAGTTTAACTTTATCAACAATAGTGTAAATATTCATGATGTAAGGATGTGCCGTGTATCCCGGATGAGGAACCTCTTTAATCATTTCTTCGGGTTTCATTGGTATCTTTAAACTAAAACCACCACGATCATTTTTATATTCAGTCCAATTGCTTGCAGGCACAATTGGGTTACTAATTTTAAATGAATTGAAAAAATGCGTTGCATAACCATCATGCAAATTATTAATCTCATTTTCTACACTTAAATTGTAGAACGTATCATTTTTAAAAGCAATAATGGTACGTAAATACTTGCTATTGGTTTTAATTTCTGCTTCTATTGAAACAGCACCATATTGGTTTCCATTCTTTTTACTGACTAACACTTTGCCATCACTTAAATATTGATTCAAAAGTGTATCTATAAACATTTTGGGTGTGATTTTATCTAATGGCCCAACATAATTTGAATTGACAGTGAAAATCGCATCATTAGTTAAATCAGAAAACACCACAGATTTACTCATCATTTTTTTAATTTCGAAAGGCTGAGATGGAAATTCGACCTCATAACCATCTGAAGTATCTTTGAATTTGGTCCATTCCATCTTCGAATGATCGATTTTATAAGTATTTGCAACGCCTGTAAATTCAGCAGCAACCGCACGGAGCTGATAGCCTTTCTTCTTAAGCAGATTAATGATGCCATTTTCGCCCAATAAATGTGCTGCACCAACGGTTACAAATGCATTTTGTGTTTTCAATAGTTCATCTATACCACTAACCATTACTTTATTGCGATCAATCAAATCCAGTCTTTCTTCATCCTCATTGTTTAAAAAAGATGTAATTTCTTCAAGATTTCCACGGGCATAAATGGTGACCATCTTTTCCAGATTTTCAAGCTCTAATTTTTCATCCTGATCAAACAGGCTGGTAATTTTTTCATCATCGTCATACATCAAATCAACCTGATCAGAGGGTTTTTCCAAACCATAAATTTTCTTTCTCATGGTTTTCGCAATACCATATAAATAAGCATCTATAAAGGTTTGCTTGTCATCAGTTTTAGCATAATCAGGAGTCATTAATGAGGAAATCAATAAAGGATTCTCAAGCTGAGTAGAATCAGGGTCATATCCATTTTTCGCCTTAAAACGTTTGATCAATTCACCCTTTTGCTCATCTGATAAAAGATTTTTCATTCGGTGCTTAATCTCTGATTGTGCCGATAAATCAAAAATGGATTTCATTAATGAATCTGGATGGACTTCGAGTACGAAAGCAGAACTTGCCTCAATGGCTTTCATTACAGAATCGCTAAAATTAAAGGCTCTTTTATCCTTCACATGCATTGATCCAAACAAATACGAAGGTTTATTTAAACCTTTACCACTAATTTGCCAAAGCAGATTATATTTTGGCTTAACTTGCTGAGCGAGAATAGAGGTATAAATTGAGAAAAGAGCGATTAAAAGAAAAATAGACCTTGATAATTTCTTTACAGGATGATAAAATTGCATAAAAAACCGGAGCATTGAATTAGCTCACAATATAGTAATTTCCAATATTGTTAGAAATTAAAATATTTAATATAGAAAAAAGGCAGCCTTATTAAAGCTGCCTTTTCAAAAAGATATTATTGATGTTTACTTCTGCGAAGCTTCTGGTGCTTTACCAATCAAATCCATAAATTGATCTAATTTAGGTGTAATTA
>SEDB01000234.1 GCA_004210715.1 Pedobacter sp. | reverse complement strand
TTAACTGCAATTTTAATGATTAATCAGGCTAAGAAAGTAAATATTAAACAAGGAAATAAGAAGTTAAAAACGACGAAAAACTTAGATCATGTGCTTTTTAATTTTGATCCATTTGGAGGGATGATCGAAGTTATTGTAAATTAGATTTTGGATAATATGAGCCTACAATAGCATAATCGACCAATAAATTGTATTGAAATGAAACGATCATCTAATATAAATAATTATAACCAATGAACAATCAGAACACAAATTTAAAATGTATTAAAGCATCATTTCTTGCATTGATGTATATCATTATTTTGATGTCTTGTAACGGAAAAACAGTGCAAAAAAGTAGTGTTAATAAAGATCAAATGATTGTTAGGATTTCAGAAGTTGAAATAAACGCTACAAACCTTGAGGAATATATTTCTATTCTTAAAGAGGAAGCTGAAGCCTCGGTAAGGTTAGAAACTGGTGTAATTTCAATTTTTCCGATGTATCAAAAAGATAAGCCAACTGAACTTAGAATTTTAGAAATTTATAAGGATAAACAAGCCTATCAATCTCACTTGAAAACACCACATTTTAAACATTATAAAAGTTCTACGCTTAAGATGGTAAAATCGCTAAAACTGATAGATATGAATGTGTTAGATTTTGAGACAATGCAGCAAATCTTTGCAAAAATGAATGTTAAAAATAATTAGGGAGCAGAAAAACTCAAAGATAAAATTAAAATGTTTAGTGGGCTCCCCCTATTTACCCTCTAAAAAAAGGTGGTGATAATGATATTTAACATTGTTATTCTTCAAACTTAACATCATCAGATTGCCCATAGTTACCGCTAGTTAATTTCGTCTATTTAGGAGGTCACTTGAAAACACAATCCTTTAAATTTTCCTCCTCAAACAAATAATTATATTTGATAAATGACCAAAAAAGCCAAGCTAACCGAAATTATTAAATGCTGTGAAGCACACTTTGGTTGTGGATTGGTAGAAGATTGGCTTCATGGAGATTTTATTAGGATTAAAATGTAGATCGGTTTCCTGATTGATGTTAAAAAATTAATACTTGTTCAAATATTTCGACAAAAAAGCAATCATCACGCTATCCATTTTAGGTGTTTCCACATCTCCGAAATTACCATGTTTACCGCCTTTTACAATATAAAGTTGTGTAGGTGAACCTTCGCCTTTTAACAATTGATAAAGTGTTTCTGATTGTTCAATCGGCACGGTTTGATCTTGATCGCCATGAATGAATAATACGGGAATTCTATTTTTGGAGACATAATTCACCGGCGATAATGATTTTACAAAAGCAGTATCATTTTTTCTATCTGCCAGCCATGCAGAAGATGCGCTTCCTTGCGCCGTAGCAGGTTTCCAGGTCAGCAAATCTGTCGGGCCATATTTACTGATAATCGCAGCTACCTTAAACTTATGATGATTATAAATTTTGCTTTGTGACTGTAAACCTGCCAATAAAGCTAAATGTGCACCAGCAGAGCCTCCCATTACAACCACTTTATTTACATCAAAGTTTAATATTTTGGCATTTTTAAGGAGGTAATTAATCGCCTCATTTACATCTTCAATTGCAGCCGGAGCAGCTGACTGGTTGGCCAGCCTGTATTCTACATTGGCCACCGAGTAGCCATTTTCGATAAACACCTTAATTTTATCGTACTCTGCATTCTTGTTACCATGAACCCAGCCACCGCCATGAATATATATCACCAAAGGTATTTTCTTCTTCGTAGTTTGCTGGTAATAATCGAGCTTACCTTCCCATCCATTATTTATAGCATAAACGACGTTCAGCTTTTGCAAAACACCTGCGGGCACCTGAGCAAAAACTGTATTAAACCATAGGGATAAGACAACGATGAGAGCATTTGTTTTCATAGGGAAACTCATTTTTTTACCACTAGGGGTTCTCCGTTTACCAAAACATTATCAAATTTAACGTCGTCATATTTGTTTTTGAGTACCGGATTTTTGGTAGTAACCTCAAGGTTTTTGAAAGTGAAATCAGAAAGTTTATCCAAAGGATTGCCATTCATCTCTCCAAATTTATTGGCTTCGACTTTAATGTTAGTCATTTTGATATTTCTGATTGTCCCAAATGGCTTCTCAGTACTTCCTGCTAAATCAAAAAATTGCTTCCAGGGGTTTAAACTGATCACCGATCCACATTTACCCTTAATGTTATCAATAGTGATGTTTTCGTAAAGCTGAAAAGTATCGCCTCTCATTTTAAGGTTTAAAATTGGGCAGTTGTTATCTACCACGCAGTTACGCAGCGTAATATTCTTGGCATGTACGCACTCGCTTCCCAATGTTAAAACCGCATGGGCGATACCGAAAGTGCAATTTTCAATTAAAACGTCTTCTACAATGCCATTTTCAGGCAATTGGTGAGCGGTTGGTCCTTTCCCTCCTTTAATGGCAATCGCATCGTCGTTAACAGAAATATAGCAATTTCTAATGATCACCTTTTTGCACACATCAAGATCAATACCATCTGTACTTGGCGCCGGAATAGGCAAATACGGTGAACGGATATCCGTATTTTCGACTAAAATGTTGTTGCACTGGTAAAAATGTGTGGTCCAGAAACCAGCATTGCGCAATTTTACATTTTGAATTTTTACGTTATCGCTGCCCCAAATAAAAATCAATCTAGGCCGGCTCACTTCAAGATTGGTACTTTCTTTACCAATTTTTCTAAGCGAATCGCGATGGGTCCAGAAAGTTTTCCAAAACTTGGATCCATTGCCGTTAATGGTTCCAGGTCCGGTTATAATAAAATCGTTTACCTGATAGGCGTTAATGAGTGCTGCAAAATATTTCAAACTTTTGCCTTCCATCCTCGATGCGATAAAAGGATAGTTTTTGATATCATCAGATCCTTTTAATACCGCTCCATCTTGTAAAACGAGTTTGGTTTTTTTCTTAAAAAATAAAGCACCGCTTAAAAAAGTACCTTTTGGGATAACAATTTCCCCTCCACCTTTGGCAGCCGCACGGTCAATTACTTTTTGAATGACTTTGGTTTGAATGATGTTGCTATCAGCTTTTACACCAAATTTTGTAATGTCGTATTGTTGGGCATTCAGCTTGAAAACGCTGATCAATAATGTAAAAACTAGAATATATTTCATACTTGGTTAGTAGCCTAATCATTAAGCCTTCTCCCTCAAATATCATTAAAGCAGGCATGAAATGCGTCCTGTAGTATCCTGCAAGTTTGAAGAGTGCCATTATATTATGTATAGGATGATTAGACTTAGATTTTCAAGAAATATCAATCGAACTCGAAGTTTAACGGGGCTTAAGAAATTGATATTTATCTAAAATAAGAAAAGGACAACCCATCCGGAATTGTCCTTTTTTCTAACCAAATATATACCTGTTATGAGTCAGATAATTTTTTAATGTTCAGCCATGGCTAAACCTGAATTTCGTTTTTAAATTTATAGACTTTTTAATAACCTAATAAGCTTGAAAAAGTTTTTATCCTTAACCTAATCAATAAATTCCCCAGCTCCATTAACATAAATGAGTAATGAAATACATCGAGAACTAAGTAACTTGATATTGTTGTTATTTCTTGAATATCTGGTTAAAAAGCTTTTGATTAATTAATGTAATTTACCAATCATCAGCAAACTTTAATGTCTGAACAAATTTAAATTATAGGTGTTGTTATACCGTCATGCACTGTCTTGTATTAAGTTTCTGATAAACCCGATCGGCTAAGAAAGCAGGGTTATTTTGTCGGCGGGCAATGCGAACCAAATCTGGCCAGCGATTTCCTTCAAATGCCAATTCCAAGGCAGCTTCATCAATTAGTTTACCTTCTAAACCAATCATATCATTTTGCAGACTAATATCTAATGCCGTTACTCCAGCACGATTTCGAACACCAGTGTTACGATACCAAGGACTTTTATAATCATTATTGTTTCTCGCGTCCAGATAGTATGGTGCGGGATACGGCGTTTGCATCGTGTTAATTTCATCGAAAGAAATTGGCGAAGGTGCACCTGCGGCAGTACGTGTACCCGTATAAAATGTATTCGCAATACCAATATTTAATAAAGCCCATCCTAACTTGCCTTTACCATCACGGTTTGCTGCTTCTGAAAAACGCAAGTGCAATAATGCAGCTCTGTAAATTCCCCATTTTCCCCCTTTATTCAGGTTTGTAACTGGAGTAACATTATCTATTAATTTTGTAATTGCCGGTCCGGAAGCTGTTGTTTCATACGATAACTTTCCTCGGGCGTCATAAGGAATTCCACTATACTGCCTTTGAGCATTCCAGTTATCAATGGCAGTTTGCGATGGCTTGATCAGGTATTTACCATATAAAGGCGAACAAAATTCAATCATTGGATTACCTGGCTTGAAACTTGAACTGTATGGGATTCCCCAGAAAAATTCAGAATTCCATACGATGTTGGTATTTTGAGCACTGAACATGGTTTTCCAACCTTGATCGTACAACAATGAGCTTTCATCCTGATATCTTGCATAACGTACCGCTTGGTCGTTATAAGCTGATCCTCCTGAATAAACCACCTTGTATGAATCGAAAGCAATATTGATATTGGTGTTATTGTTTTCTATATTCAAGATTTTGCTATAATTTTCTGCTGCTTTCAGATAATTATTGTTCCACAGATATAAATCGCCCAATACAAAAGGCTTACAAATAAATATCTTTTGTGTATTGTTTCCATCAATAGTAATCACCAATGGATTACCAGCTGGATAAGCATATACTTCCTTGTAAGGCAATTTTTCGGTAAAATCAATCAATTTGGTTAAAAGATCTTCAAACGAAATGCGTGGATAAGCCGCAAAATTCTTAATGTCTTCCACATTTTCTATTGGATCGGTAATGTAAGGAATACTGCCATATTGAATGCCCAGCTGTAAATAAATCCAGCTTCTTAAAGCACCAATATCCGAGAAATGTTTATTGTATTCATCAACGCTCATCCGGAAATCATCCCGCATCAACTGGAAGTTCTTCAACGCATCATTACAGTTCAAAATCACTTTGTAATATGGTCTGGGATCAACATAAGGGTTGTCTTTTGTAGCGCTATGATTCGACAGTTGCTTCAAATCAGGATCGGCATTTGCTGTTACGCTTACCAAATCAGCCCTTAATTCATTTTGGAGAATATATGTTTGCAAGACCATGAACCTGTTGCAAGCAGGGCTACTGCTAAAAGGGCAATAACTTTTTTATTAAAATCCATCTTCATCTTTTTATCAATTATCAATTATAAACCAATTCTAACACCCAACTGAACCGATCTGAATTGTGGTTCTAAAGTGGTATCAACACCTTGCGTAAAAATACTGCTGGTGGCACTAAACTCAGGGTCGTAACCCAAATATTTGGTTAGTGTAAGTAAGTTATTTCCTGTCGCGTAAATTCTTGCATATTTGATGGCTTTGGTTTTCAAAGGCACATTATAAGTTAGGTTTACAGCACGTAAGCGTAAGTATGAGCCATCTTCAATCCAGCGATCAGAAAACTGAGCATTGCCCATCGGATCACCAAAGCTTGCTTTTGGAACATTGGTAACCTGTCCCTCGCCTCTCCAGCGGTTTCTCATGATTTCCGATTGGTTGTAATATAAATTTCCAGATTCCAATACCGAACGTGTATAGTTATAAACATCGTTTCCTAATACGAAAGAAACCAATAGATCCAGTGTCCAGTTTTTGTAACCAAAAGTATTATTAATACTTCCAAAAAGATCTGGATTAGGGTTCCCAATTACTACACGATCTGACGCATTTATGATTTTATCTCCATTTGTATCAATAAATCTCATATCGCCACCTTTAAATGGTACCGAAACACCAGCACTATTCACAATAGCTAAACCGGAAGCTGCAGCCTCTGCATCGGTAGCGTAAACCCCATTAGTACGTTGACCATAGAATAAATTGGCCGCCTGACCAACTCTGGTTAAATAAGTGCCATTGGCATAAGTGGTTAAGATATCATTTCCACCTGCCAAACTTTGAATTTTATTTCTGTATAAGCCAAGATTTACACCTAAATCCCACTTAATTTTTTTGTTGATTACCCGGGCATTTAAACCAAAATCAAAGCCGTTGGTCTGCATACCGCCCTGGTTATCGATGTAAGAATCAATACCGCCGATTGAAGTAACCGGCATATACGCAAGCATTTTGGTTGTGGTGTGTACAAAATAGTCCAAACTCATGCTCAAACGTTCGTTAAAAAACGAAGCATCTACACCTGCATTAAATTTTGCGACACGTTCCCACTGGATATTTGGATTGGCAATGTTCCCTCGAACCAAGCCCTGAAGACCTAATAAATTCTGTGAAACGTAATATTGTCTGTTATTGTAGTTACCAATATCATCATTACCAACAATGCCATAGCTCATGCGTAATTTTAAAAGATCAACACCTTTGTAAGTTTGCATAAAATCTTCAGATGAAACAATCCATGCACCGCTTAGAGCAGGTAATAGGGCCGTTTTTCCACCGAAAAGGTTCAATCCGTATCCAGAAGTACTTGCTGATGAAGTTCCATCATTTCTACCAAAGCGTGATGAAGCATCAGCTGCGAGCGCAAGACTTAAAAAATATTTGTCTTTAAAACTATAATCGGTAGTAAAATAGGTATTCAATGAACTCCATTTGCCAATATCGCCACCAAAAAACCGTAATGCAGCATTACTATTTCCAATGCTGATCAATACATCTGTAGCAGAATTATAACCAATTGCAAAATCCTGCTCGCTCGAGTTTTGTGAGTAGCGTGTGCCCAAACTCATATTTAAGCTGTGATCTTTTGCGAATGTTTTATTGAAAGCAAAACGTAAATCATTAAAAACATTGGAATAACGAATTACCTGCGAACCCAATTTACTATCGCCAATGGTATTATCCAAAACTTCATCTGTTACACCTTTACGAGGGATAAATAAAGTTTCCTGGGTTTTATCGTATGTTAATCCAGTAAGGTTAGAGAGTTTGAAATTTTTATTGAACTCGTAATTAAAAACAATATTTCCGAAGAAACGATAAGCCTTTTTCTGATTTAAACCTTTTTCAATTAATGCTCTTGGGTTACTCACACCCAAAGTATCAGCATCTGCCAAATTCGGCGATACCGCTCCACTGGCACTGATTTCATTTTTAGCCAAAAACGGTGCTTTAACTAACGATAAAAATATAGGATTGGTACGAGGTGCAATTCCCTGATCTTTCAAACTCTGTTCTGTATAGCTGAATGATAAATTCGTATTGGCCTGAAGTTTTTTGGTCAGATTCAAATCACTGTTAAAACGCATGTGATAATTGGTGTTGTTGGTTGAATCAATCACACTTTTATTTTTTGAATATCCGGCCGAAAGGGCATACTTTGCTATGTTATCTCCACCACTTACTTTTAAGAAATAGTTTTGATTAAAGCTGCGCTTGAAAACTTCTTTTTGCCAATCAGTATTCTGATGATACATGGCGTAAGTTGGATTCGTCGTCTGATTTTGATCATCATTCATATAAGGCAATGCAGCGATAGCACTACTCGTCAACCCACGGCTTTGCAAAACATCAGAAAGATAAGTTCTAAAATCGCCACCATTCATTACCGAAAGTTGACGAGGTACCAGATTCATGCTGCTGTAGGCTGCAAAATCAATTTGAGTCGCCAAGTCCTTAGCGTGGTTGGTTGTAATAATCATTACGCCATTGGCTGCTTTGGTTCCATAAACTGTCGAAGCTGCGGCATCCTTAATTAAACTTACACTCTCAATATCATGCACATCGATAAATTGTAAAGGATTATTTCGGTGACCAGAAGTTAAAGACGAGCCATATGAGTTGGCATCGAAAATCATTCCATCTACAACATAAAGTGGTTGGTTGGTGGCATAAAGTGATGTAAAACCTCTTACAAATAAATCGGCACCAATCCCTGGAGTTCCTGATCTTCTGATCGCATTTAGCCCAGCCATTCTACCTTGCAAATAACTATCAGGCGTTTCTGCATTAGTTGTCCATCCACCTTGTGGATTAGAAAAATTTATGGCTGATGAAGTTCTGGCCAAATTTTTTGTGCCTGATGGCAAAACCACTTCAGTAAACAATGAGGCATAACTGCTTGGATAAATTTTAATGGTTGCTAACTTGCCTTTGTGTACGGCTAATAATTTAGTGTGGTAGCCAATATTGCTAATAATAATGGTTGCGTTGAAATCGGGAACAATGATCGAGAAACGGCCTTTATCATCTGTTAGTGCACCAGAAAAATCTGTAACGGTTAGTTTAACGCCGATTACAGGTTTGTTGGAAACACCATCTACCACTATTCCAGTTATTTTTTGGCCAACAAGTTTTTTAACTTTTACCTTAACGGTTGTGGTATCTGTACTGTATTTACTTGTATCTGTTGTTGTAGTATCTGTTTGTTGGGCAAAAGCCGTAGTTGCAAATACCCATGCAAAGAACGCAAGTGAAATTCCTTTTTTTATGATGGTAAAATTATACATAGTCAATTTTTAATTCAGATTATGGAAGAATAGGTTCAAATCTCAAATAATCCAATATGAGCGTATTAACATTTACAGAGGTGCTAGCTGCAGCAGTAAGCCTTAAATCTAACAAACCGTATTGTTTGGGTGTGTATTCTCCAAGTAATACTTCACTGTAATTTAATGGTGTTACTGTTTGCGTTGCGAATAAATCGTATACGGGTGCAGTAGGCGTTGATGTTAGGGGATTGTAGATAAAATATCGCTGTGTAAAATTCGCTACCTGGGCATCGCCAGCTGCGCCAGAAATTGCCCTGGCATAAACTTTATATTTTACCACAGGAATTGCGCCACGTAAATACCTGATAAAGTATTCGGAAACACCATGATTGTAAACTTCAATATCTTTATATTGAACACCTAAGTTATCCAGCTTTGTACGGTAATAGGTATTTCCTGTACGATCAGAACGAAAACCCGATGGGTTTTCTCCTTCGATTTTGAAACCAGGAATTTTATCCTTAAGCCTGAAGGGTAAAGCACTCATGACATGGACAATACCATTGCTTGCCCGGTATGATTTTACAATTGCGGCTTTACTTAAAGGTATTTTAACGCCACGGGTTGATGTTAAGGTATCTGGTAATTTATCTGCGCTGTAAATTCCTTTTACTGTAAAATCAGCCACAAGCCCCAATTTATCGTTAACAG
>SEDB01000233.1 GCA_004210715.1 Pedobacter sp. | reverse complement strand
ATTATCCAAGAAATGCAACGCGAAACTGGTGCTTCAATCTCTATCGAAGAAGTTGATGGTAAAGGAATCGTTGAAATTTTTGCTGATAACAAAGCTGCAATTGATGCTGCTGTTACCCGCATCCGTAACATCGTAGCTAAACCAGAAATTGGTGAAGTTTACCAAGGTAAAGTAAAATCAATTATGCCATTCGGTGCATTTGTTGAGGTTATGCCAGGTAAAGATGGTTTGTTACACATCTCTGAAATTTCATGGGAGCGTTTAGAAACTATGGATGGTGTATTGAAGGAAGGCGATAAAATCGAGGTTAAATTATTAGACATTGATAAGCAAGGTAAAATGAAACTTTCTCGCAAGGTTTTATTACCAAGACCTGAAAAACCAGCTGCGCCACAAGCATAGTTAGTTCGATTGTCATCCTGAGCTTGTCGAAGGATATACAAACCCTTTCAGTTTTACTGAAAGGGTTTTTTGTTTTATTTAAATCGAACTTAGTTCTTTCTGATTTAAAACTTTCAGACTTGTTTTGTAACTTGCCATATCAGTAAAATTATATAACCAATTCGTCATCACGAGACACGAAGCAATCTTAATGCATTACGCTATAAAGAGATTGCTTCGTACCTCGCAATGACGTAGACACGATAAAAATGAAACACATTATTGCCCCATCTATACTTGCTGCCGATTTCGGAAATTTACAACGCGATATCGAAATGATTAATCAAAGTGAAGCAGATTGGTTTCATGTGGACGTAATGGATGGTGTTTTTGTACCCAATATTTCCTTTGGTTTCCCTGTAATGGCTGCTGTTAAAAAATACGCGACTAAACCTTTGGATGTTCATTTAATGATTGTTGAACCTGATAAGTTTATTCCAGAGTTTGCAGAAGCTGGAGCCGATAGAATTACTGTTCATTACGAAGCCTGCACACATCTACAAAGAACTATCCAGTTAATTAAGGCATTTGGCTGTAAAGCTGGTGTTGCGCTTAATCCGCATACACCGGTTACATTATTGCAAGATGTAATTGAAGATTTGGATTTGGTGCTCATCATGTCTGTTAACCCAGGCTTTGGTGGGCAAGCTTTTATTCACAACACTTACAAGAAAATTCAGGATTTGAAACGATTGATTCAAGGTATTAACGAAGATTTAATTATCGAGGTTGATGGTGGTGTTGGTTTACAGAATATCGCTAATTTAGTTTCAGCAGGTGCAAATGCTTTCGTTGCCGGAAGTGCAGTTTTTGCAACAGAAAATCCAATGGAAACTATTGCAGAAATGAAAAAGCTGACTAATAATAGCGTAAACATTTAATTATTTTTTATTGCTAAACTGTTTTATTGATGGTAGACTGAATTATCAGCTCCGCTTCAATCTTGATACCTGATACTTTATCTTGATACAATTAGATGTTCAAATTCCGGCTAATCCTTTTCCTTTTAATTGCTGCTTGCAGTTTAGCTGTGGCTCAACCTTTAGTAAGGATTTCGGGAGTAGTTTATAACGAAGAAAAATTACCATTATCGCAAGTAACGGTTATTGTTTTAGGCCAGGCGCAATCTACTGTAACCGACGAACTTGGTGTTTATACGATTTACTCAAAATCGCGAACCTTTAGCATTAAATATTCTTTGCTTGGCTATCAGCCACAAACTTTAAAATTTAATGAACGTTCTGGTGCTCGCATTACTCAGCGGGTAAATTTGGTTGCCAACATTAATGAGTTGGAACAGGTAAACATTACCGATAAGCAAAATCAGCTCAGTAATACCACTACCATAAATATTGCGGATGTTGCCTCGATGCCTTTAGTTTCCGGTAATTTCGAAACAATGCTCAAAACCTTACCCGGTGTTTCTACTAATAATGAATTGAGCGCCCAATATAGCGTCCGTGGGGGAAATTTTGATGAAAATTTAATATATATCAATGACGTAGAAATTAATAGACCTGTACTTATTCGAAACGGGCAGCAGGAAGGATTAAGTTTTATAAATGCTGAACTGGTGAGTAAGGCGAAGTTTTCTGCCGGAGGTTTTGAAGCCAGGTACGGAGATAAACTTTCTTCGGTATTAGATATTCGTTATGATAAGCCTGATAGCAATCAAACCATTTTAAGTACCAGCCTCTTGAATACTTCGCTAACTTTTAAACGAAATTTTAAAAGAAGTTTTCTTCTAGCCGGCTTGAGGTATAAAAACAATTCTAGCGTATTGATTAAGCAAGATGAAAAGGGAAGCTATAATCCCAATTTTGCTGATGCACAGTTGATGTACCAATATGATTTTTCTTCAAAGTTTAATGTTAGTATTTTAGGAAATCTAAATCTTGGCCAGTTTAAATTGGAACCAACCAACAGAGAAACTCAATTCGGAACACTGAATACTACTTTACGATTAAATGTAGATTACACGGGCCAAGAAATTGATGACTACCAAACTGTAGGAACAGCGGTCACGGCAACATACTCTCCTAAGCCAAATTTGGTTATCAAGTTCATCAACAGTTATTTAAATACAATAGAAAGAGAACGTTTCGATATCGATGGAAGTTATATTTTTGACGAAGTAGATAATAGTTTTCCAATCGATAATTTTGGTCCGGTCACTAAAAATAAAGGCATTGGAAGTTATTACAATTATGGTCGTAATAGCTTAAATACGCAGGTTTTTGCATCTGAGGTTAAGGTAGACCAAAACTTTAATAACCATGTTTTTTCCTGGGGATTAAAGTTCGATAAATCTAAATATGATGACCGATTAAATGAATATAATTACACTGATTCTGCTGGATATATTTTACCTAATAACTCGAAGAATATTGTGCTGCAAAATGTAATTAATGTTGAAAATAACATCGATATTAAAAATTACAGTGCTTATATTCAGGATAGTTACTCACTTTCAAACTATGCAGAACTTCAGTTAGGCGCTCGTGCAACTTACAGTTCTTTAAGTAAACAATTGCTGATTAGTCCGAGGATGTTGATTGCTTACCGACCAAATTCTAATAACAAAATTTTGAGGTTTACCGCTGGAGTTTATAAGCAACCGCCCTCGTACAGAACCATTCGCGATTTTACAGGAAAGTTGAATATTAACCAAAAAGCACAAAGCTCTTATAACACATCTGTTGGTTATGATTATGCCTTTGATGCATTTGGAACACGTTTGAAGTTTACTTCGGAAGCTTATTTTAAATATTCAGATAGACTTATTCCCTATAAAATTGACAATCTTCGAATTAAATATTTAGCGAATGAGGTTTCGAGAGGGTATGCGTATGGCGCTGATTTTAGCATTGGTGGTGAATTTGTGAAGGATTTGGTTTCTTACTTCCGCATGTCGGTAATGCATGCTAATGAAGATATTATCGGAGATAGCTACGTGCAAAATGGCGAAACTATTTATCCAGGTTATTTAAAACGCCCAACCGACCAAAGGCTCAATTTTTCTATTTTCTTCCAAGATAAGTTGTTGAACAGTCCGACCTATAAAGTGCACCTAAATATGCTTTATGGTTCTCGTTTACCAATTGGTCCATCGCAAACGCCACGATATTTGGATAAATTTTACATTCCATCATACAAAAGAGTTGATATTGGTTTTTCTAAAGATTTCTTAGATGATGCAGCTTTGCACAAACCGAAGTTTTTAGATAAAAATTTCAATTCTGTTATCTTATTTTTTGAGGTTTTTAACATGCTCAATATTGATAATACGGTTTCCTATCTGTGGCTTAAAGATGTAGACAATGTACAATACGCCATTCCAAATTACTTAACCGGAAGACAGTTTAATTTGAAGCTAATTGTAAAGTTGAAGAATTAACCAGGATTATGAGATTTTAAGTTTACAAAATTTTTGGATTTCAGTTTTTTGAAGATTAAGATTTCATGTTAGCTAAATTATGCAGTTTGCATGGAAAACTATCCGAAGAGCTACCGAACTAATTTGTCTAAACCTGAAGTAGCGAAAATACTTTTTGTTTGCAATAACCTTAAACTCGCTGTCATTCTGAGGAACGAAGAATCTGCAACCAAGG
>SEDB01000232.1 GCA_004210715.1 Pedobacter sp. | reverse complement strand
CTACTCCTCTTTCTTCTTGAACTTATAAAACAAATAGCCAAGAAAAGGAAGGATCAAAATACTGCCCAATAATAGTGCTAAACCTAAACTGTAAATGGTTTTCGGTGGACCAACGGTTTCATAAAGTGAAATTGCATTTCCATTTTTTAACCGAATGAAATTTGGAAAGTGCGCATAGCTGATTGCCACTAAAATCATGGTGACTTGAAATCCTGCTAAAACCCTTAAAATTTTAGTCTTACCTTGTAATAGCAAATACCAAAGTAAAATGAGTGATAAACTGGCTAAGATGATTGCGGTTAAGCCAACTGTATTTTTGAAAACCCAATCGATTAGTGGAATATCATCAAATTGAGCTGCGATGAAAACCATTGCTCCAAATATTACAGCAGCAATATTCATGTATTCTGCTTTCTTAATGAAACGACGTTTATCATGTTCATCATCAGTTTCTCCAATTAAATAAACTGCAGCAAGGAAACCACATAAAGCCACAGTAAACAAACCTACCGCAATAGAAAACCAATTGAGCCAGCTATAAACATACGCAGACAGGAAATCCTTTGCATCAGTATCGATATGACCTGAAATTAAACTTCCGGCGATGATACCTAAGAATAACTAAAGCCATTGCATATCATCTTTAATGGCATCATAATGGCGAAATACAAACGCTGTGCCTCGGGCGATGATGCCGATAAGCATAATGAGCAAAGGAATATGGAGGTAAACTGACATCGTGGTGTAAATGTGCGGAAAACCTACAAAAAGTATCACTATAGCGATAATCAACCACATATGGTTCGCCTCCCAAACCGGACCAATGGCCTGATACATGGTTTTTCTCGTTCTACTTCTGTTTTTGGTTGAAGTAAATAGTTCTATAATTCCTGCGCCAAAATCTGCTCCTCCTAAAAGAAAATAAAGCAAAATTCCCAAACATAAAAAAGCAATTACAACGTATTCCATAACTTATTTTTTTGCAGTCGATTGATCATATACATAGGGAACCATTTTTATTTGACGGTAAAGCAAAATCGTTACGATGATGCTTAAAGACAAATAAATAGCCGAGAAAATATAAAATGAATAAGCAATACCTGGCATCGGTGTCACCGCATCTTTAGTACGCATAATTCCGTAAATAATCCATGGCTGGCGTCCGACTTCTGTTACCACCCATCCTGCCTCAAGTGCAATGTAGCCCAAAGGGATAGCAAATACGAAAAGTTTAAGCAGCCAGCGTTTCTCTAACAATGATTTTTTCCTGATCATATTGATGAAATAAACGAGAGAAATTAAAGCCAGCAGTGTACCAATTCCAACCATAATTTGGAAAGCATAATGTGTAATGGCTACCGGTGGGTGTTCGTTTTCTGGAATTTGATCCAATCCTTTTACTTCCGCTTTAAAATCGCCATGCGCCAGAAAGCTCAATGCTCCAGGTATTTTAATCGCACCTTTTACCGTTTTATCTTTTTCGTTAACAATTCCACCGATTAATAACGGAGCCGGTTTTTCAGTGGTATAAAGTGCTTCCATTGCAGCAAGCTTAGCGGGTTGTCGTTTAGCTACATCTTTAGCAGAAATATCGCCACTTAAGGGTTGAAGTAGAGCGCCTATGCAAGCAAATACTGCGGCGATTTTGAAAGCTTTTAGATGAAATACTTTGTTTTGATTTCGAAGAATCATCAAAGCGTGAACCCCCGCAACGGCAAAACCTGTAGCTGTAAATGCAGCCAAACACATGTGTAATGCCTGCGAGAACCAGGCTTTATTAAACATCGCCTGAATGGGGTCGACGTTTATATATTTCCCATTTACAAAATCAAATCCTGCCGGACTATTCATCCAGGCGTTTGCTGCTACAACCAAAATTCCTGAGGCAAGTCCGCTAACCCCAACAACCATTCCTGTGAACCAATGAAACCATTTATTTAACTTATCCCATCCGTAAAGGAAAAACCCTAATGCTATTGCTTCAATGAAAAATGCGGTTCCCTCTAAAGAGAATGGCATCCCGAAGATCGGTCCGGCGTGCTCCATAAATTTTGGCCAAAGCAGGCCAAGCTCAAAAGATAACATTGTTCCGGAAACAGCTCCTGTTGCAAAGAAGATAGCCACACCTTTACTCCAGGCTTTGGTCAGGTTTTTATAAACCTCATCGTTTGTTTTTAACCATTTGTAGTGTGAAACCGCCATAAAAAATGGCATCACCATACCAATGCACGAAAAGATAATGTGAAAGCCTAATGATAAGGCCATTTGTGAGCGAGCTGCTAAAAAATCATCCATATCTGATTTGGATTTGTTTGACACAAATATAGAAGATAAGGATTTACTTGCGGAAGCTTTACTAAAGCTATTTAGAACTATTTTAAATATAGAATGGTTATAAATTGAAAATAGATTTGGAAGGGTGTTACAGCAGATTAGTAGATTGGTTAAAATAATCTGCTAATCTGTGGTTAACGCTTAAACGCCTTTCAATTCATCATAAGCAGCTGTCAAACTTCTTTGAATTCCTTCTCCTTGCCATTCTGTAGCATTAGGGATTGCTGTAGCCCTTAAGATATCATCTTTTGATTTTCCTGCTTTTATTTCAGCACCTACAAAGGTTAATAAATTTTGAAGATAGTTTTGGAAAGCTTTAATATCAGCTTTATTACCAGTAATTTTTTCTGGCTCACGGCTGTGGCCGAAAATGAAAAGTGTGTCGTTATCAAATTGATTGTGAATTTTCTCCAAAGCAGTGACCCAGTTTCCGATATGCGCACCATTTTCACGATCGATGTACGGATATTTCCTGTTGGAAACCAAATCACCCACATGAACAATATTTGCATTTTCGAAATGGTAAACGGCATCACCATTGGTATGTGCAGAACCATAATAGTAAGCACTAATTTTCTCGTTACCAACTGGCGCTTTCCAGCCTGTACCAAAAGTGGTATCCGGTAAGAGTTGTTTCTCTAAATTATTGGCTTTCTCCGCTCCTCTTTTTTGGTTAACCAAAGAGTTTTGGTGTGCTACAACTTTTTCCGCAAGGCCTTTAAATGCAATGTTCCCGGCTGTGTGATCACTATGATGGTGTGTATTAATTAGGTATTTGAATGGTTTTTCACCCAGTTTTTTTAATTCTTCAATTACATGTGGAGCAGAGGCTGGAAATTGCGCATCTACCACTACAAAGCCATTAGAAGAATTTAGCCAGCCAATGGTTCCGCCCTGTTCGGTAAAAACACCTACATTATTTCTCAATGGTTTGAAATTATAAGCTCGAAGTAACTCCTGTTGAGCAAAAACATCAGTTTTATAAATTGATAGCAGAGCCATTGCCAGTGCTGAATTTTTGATAAAATTTCTTCTTTCCATTTTGAAATTTACTTAAAAAGCCACAACAAATGTTGTGGCTTAAATTTAATAATTTTGCTCGTAAGATATATCTTAAATTCCCGAACCTGGTGTAGTACCTGGTTCATGTCCCGGACCAAAAGCATTGTTTTTGCGCCCTTTGTCCTTATCAAATAAATTGGTTGCCACTTTTGATGATTTGTTATCATCAAGGTTTCTATTTTCTTTGATATCTTCAGCTGTTTTTTCTAGCAATTCATTCTCAATGACTTTGCCTTTTTCTTTATCAGTTCCCATAGTATTTTCAATTGATGTACTATAGGAACAAGCGAAAAATAATATTGTTTTTATTAGTTCTTTTTGGAGTAATTTTTAACCCAACAGTTCCAGCCATCGGAAAAAGGTATAAAACAACCCCATTAAAAACCTAGAGCATAGAACCTGATAATTTTCTCAAATCGTGAATACATCCAAAAGAATTGAATTTCCTTTTATGGATTTTATTGAAATGATGGGAAGATTCAAATGAGAACGGACTTAAAATGAATTTGTAAATGTGTTTTCTGTCCTCTAAGGACTTTCCATTTTCAAGATTTGTTGATTGTGGATTGGTTTCATAATTTTCCATAACGATAAGATTTATAGAAAGCTTTGGATGCTCTCGTGGTTGATTAAATTTTAAAACGAATTGTTATCATTCTTCTACCAAGAATTCAAAAAAAGAACGGCTGTAAAATTTGCCTTACCTTATACCAGGAGATTTTGATAAGGTTTCGTTGAGGAACTAATTGTTATTGGCTTTGGATTGCCTTTATCTTAATTAAATATAAGCTTTTGTTTTGAGATTTGCAAAGGGTTTTAAGCATCCGTTGATTGAAGTCGAAGGCAATGAACATTGAGCGCACAAAATCTACTGTATTTTAAACCATTGCCTTCTTGCTTTAGCAGACGGAATTAAAATTTAATACTTTTCCCAAGCACTACAAACCCTTATAATCTAAACCTGATTGACGTGGAAACCAAAAGCTTTTCTGCTTTTGTTGGAACAGAAAGCAGGACTAACATTAAATAAAGAGCTGCTATTGCTTTCCAATAAACTGAAAATCTTTATGTTTCGACAAGCTAAACATGACAACAGCGATGAAATAATAGGCATAAAAAAGTCCCGAATTGCTCCGAGACTGTTCCTATTTGGTTAATGATATTTTTAGGCTAGAGCATTTTGTTTAACCACCATTTTTACTTTTTCAATCACGTAATCCAGTTCTTCTTTTGTAGTAAACTTGCTGAAAGAAAAACGTACCGAAGGACGATTTGGATCAGC
>SEDB01000231.1 GCA_004210715.1 Pedobacter sp. | reverse complement strand
ACGGTTTCAAACGTGGCCGGACGATATTTACGGGCAGAAACGATAAAATTTTCCATCGCCACGAAAATAGGAAAATTTTATGGAGTTGAAATGTTGAAATTTGGAATGTTGAAAAGTTGATTATTTGCGCAGTTGCATTACTTTTTCCAGTAAGGGAGGCAGTCCGCTATCGTTTATTTGATCATTGTTCCAAAAGCTCATTACGCAGCTCATATAGTTATTCCTTACCTCACTGGCCACGTAATAAGCAGTCAATGTTTTTCCTCCACTCGTTTTTACGGCTAAATTTGTTAATCCGGTAAACCCATAAACAACTTTTATTGCTTTTACGGGCATGTTTTCAAAAAGAACATCAACTTCCTCTTCAGAAATGGCTTTGAGTCCTTTTTTAGTTTTTGTTAGCGATAATTGATTCTGAACAGCTTTTTTTGCACTTGTTATCGTTTTATGTACAGACCAATTCATTTCCCCATAGTAAGGGCATTGCACTGTATTTACATTGGTCCAATAACAACTGTTACTCAATTGAATTTTTCTTCCTGCAAAGTCAATACTGTCAATTCTTTTATCTTCAAAAATATTCATTGGGATTTTATCCTCAATAATCAAATCAATAAACTTTTGCTCGAACTGTTTGGTGGGTTTTTCAAAATAGCTAAAGCAAATTACGGTAACCATTTTTTGTTTGTCTTCAATAAAATAGTAGGATGAAGTTTCGTTCAAACTATCGGTAATCTTCTTGCTTTTTACTACATTAAAATTATTGTAAGGCAATGTGTTGTCCTTAACCTTAACGTCTTCATTGCCAATAGAATATTTTCTGTAAACGTATTTTAAGTCCTTTTCTGTAAATGAATTGGTAAAGGTTTGGCTGGTAAAATCAATTCCATCGGTGTTGTAGTAAGTTACACTACCATTATGGATTGCCTTTAGGCGTGTAAATAAATCATCTTTTTCCTGGGCGAATACTGAAATGGGTAACAGGAAAAAGATTAATATATAAAGTTTGAACTTGCTGTTGAAGTTAAAAATCGTCATTCCACAAGATACGATTTACAAACACAATGTTGGATGGTTAATGGCTAATTATTTGATGATGGATTTCAGTTCATTTCTATATTCCGAAGCACTTTTGCCAGTAAACTCATGGAAAATCTTATTAAAGTGACTAAAGTTGTTAAAGCCGCTTTCAAATGAAATCGCTGTAATGCTGATGTGCTTCTCGGCCAAAAGTTTTGACGCATGAACCACACGGTACTCATTCACAAATCGGGTAAATGTTTTCTTGGTTATTTTTTTAAAATACCTACAGAATGAGGGTACCGTCATTGCCGACATTTCCGCAACTTCTTCCAAACTGATCTGTTCCTGAAAATGATCCTTCACATGGTTGAATATCATATTGATTCGGTCATTGTCTTGAATTTGCATTTCCATTGAAAATCCAGTGGCATTGAGTATTGTAAAATCCTTGGATGATTCCAGCGTTTTAAGAACGGATAATAAAGTCAATAATTTTTTAAAAGGGTGTTGATCTGCCATACCTTCTATTTTGCTGCCTACGGCTTTTTTAGCTGTTTCTCCAAAAGCAATGCCTCCTTTAGCTTTGTTGAACAGTTCCTGCATCCATTTACTTTCTTGCAGGTTTAAAAAAGCATCACCCAAAAAATCTGCCTTAAATTGAATAACGGTTTCATTTTTATTACCGGTATTGGTGTCGGTAAAACCACAGTGGGGCAAATTGCTGCCGATTAAAATTAAGTCACCATCTGTATAATAAGAAACATGACTACCAATTTGCCGCTTGCCAGTGCCACCATTTACAAAAACCATTTCAATTTCTGGATGGTAATGCCATAAATGAGCCTTGTTATTTTCGTTTTCCACATATTTGGAGTAATAAAATGAACTTCCAAAGGATGGGTCGACAACTTCAAAGCTTGGTTTTAAAGTTTTCATGACAATTTTGTGTTAATTTATGGTTAAATAATATACTTAATTGATGAATAGGCATAAAATTAGTGATTATAGGGGTAATTTTACATATATATCTGAAAATATAGTGCAATTACTGCGTGGTTTCTTGCTGTAATTTAGCGGTATAAAATAATTGTTAACCCATTAATTGATTTAATTATGAAAAAGTTCTTTAAAATCGGTTTAATTGCTGCACTATCACTTACAGTTTCTATTGCTCAGGCAAATGATAACGAGTTTTCTTTAAAAGTTAAAGATGAAAAGCAGAAAACAATTAGTTTCTTGATGAGAAATAACAAGGAATTCAATTTTTCAGTTTTCTCTGATAACAATGATCTGGTTTTTGAACAGAAGTTCAATGGAACCGCAGGTCTTACAAAAACATATGATTTAAATTCATTGCCTGATGGTGCATATTTGATAAAGGTAGAATCTGGTGTTACCGTTGCAGAATATTCAGTTAAAATTTCTAGTAATAAAGCTGCAATTTCAACAGCTAAAATTACTGAAGTGATTAAGCCAAAAATCACAAAAAATAAAGATTTAATCACTTTGGATTATCAGGTGAAAGATAACATGCCAATTGAGGTTGCTGTTTTCAATGAGCGCAATGATGAACTTTATTCTCAAGTTTTCAAGGACAGAACAAAGTTGATCAAAAAATTCAATATCGGTAAAGCAGATGGCGATTCATTAACATTTGTAGTTAAACACAATAATGAATCATTTACCAATACAATTCAAACTCGCTAATTTTTAATTATAAACTAAACTAAACTAAACAAACTAAGGAGATGCTTTTAAAAGTATCTCCTTTTTTTATGGACAGTTTTTTCTGGTTAGCTGATTAATGATTTGATTTCTGCCTTAGCGAGCCTCTGGATGTTACTTGTAAAGTCTTTTTATAATGTCTGTTTAGTATAATTGCTTAATCTATATTGTTAGTTTTGCAGAAACTAAATCGCTAAATAGTTTTCGGGTATATGGATAATGAGTTTTCCGGTTGCAAACAGGTAAAAGTGGTATCTGACTCTTCTGATCTCATCAATTTGGAGTTTATCGGAGAAGCAAATGCAATTTGCTGGCACAGGAATTTAGTCGGAGATTTTGCGGAGCTTGTGTCCAGGCTTCAGTTAAAGGAAGATTTAACTGAAATTTCTATGGAAGATCTTTCTGCACTTCGATTATCAGAAGAAGGAGCTAAAGCCAGGGAAGTGATTTTGAATGATTTTGAATTGCTAGCCAGTTCCGGAGCATCTCCTTCACTTAATTTAATCAAAGCTTACCAACGAGATGAAGAACTTGATTTCATTTCAACTGATGTTTATTCATTTCATGTAGATCGTTCGCCTGTTGGTACCAGCACCTTTCTATGCACCTATCATGGTGCTGCCAGTGATATTATTGCCAATGACCAGGCTGAGCAGAAAATTATGATTCCCGAAATTCGAGAGAAGCTCAAAGCGCTGTATGATGGGCCGGAAGAGGAGTTTGAATCCTTTTTAGAGGAAAATTATTTCGACCTGCATTATCAATCTAAACCAGGGGCAAAGCCACTAAATCTCGGAACAGGGCATTTATGGCGCTTAGCAGTAGATCATCCTGAAGGAAAGGTTTTGCCTTGTATTCATCGGGCACCCCAGGAGAAACAGAATGAATATCGATTGCTGATGATTTGTTAAAGCGCATTACTCGAGGCAGAAGCCAGAGTTGCTAAACCCGATTTAACGGAAATACTTTTTGTTACCATCAACGCAAAAAAGCTGTCATGCTGAGGCACGAAGCATCTGCAACCGATGAAACAGATGCTTCGTGCCTCAGCATGACAGGTGTTTATAAAAAGATTGTAGTGAGAGCGGGGCTGAGGTAACCGATAAGCACAGTGATTGCTTTAATCATTTGATTTTAAGAAATATATTGTTACTTTTGCAACCCCGTAATATACCTCGGGATTAAAAAATTAAAAACATAATTTATAACAATGAATCAGTACGAAACTGTTATCGTTCTAACCCCATTGTTATCAGAAGAAGCTGCAAAAGAGGCATTAGCTAAATTTAAAGCAGTTCTTGTTGATAACGGTGCCGAAATTATCCAAGAGGATAATTGGGGTTTGAGAAAATTAGCGTATCCAATTGAGAAAAAATCAAACGGATTCTTCAACTTAACTGAATACAAAGCTTCAGGTGATTTGATCGCAAAATTAGAGCTTCAATTAAAACGCGATGAGCGTGTGTTACGTTTCTTAACTATCCGTTTAGACAAACACGCTGTTGCTTACAATGAGAAAAAACGTAGTGGTGCGTTTAACAAAAAAACTAAGGAGGTTGCAGCGTAATGGCAAGAGAACAAATTCAATACGTTACTGCCCCTAAAGTAGAGGATAACCGTAAAAAATATTGCCGTTTTAAGAAAAATGGTATTAAATACATCGATTACAAGGATGCAAACTTCTTGTTGAAATTCATTAACGATCAAGGTAAATTATTACCAAGACGCCTTACTGGTACTTCGTTAAAATTCCAACGTAAAGTTGCTCAAGCTGTTAAACGTGCTCGTCACATCGGTTTGTTACCATTCGTTGCAGATCAATTAAAATAGGAGGCTCAGAGATATGGAAATTATTTTAAAACAAGATATTAAAGGCCTTGGTGAGAAAGATGATGTAGTGAATGTAAAAAACGGTTATGGCCGTAACTACTTAATCCCTCAAGGTTTTGGCGCTTTAGCTACTTCTTCTGCTAAAAAAGTTTTAGCTGAAAACTTAAAGCAAGCTGCTTTTAAACAAGATAAAATTAAGAAAGATGCTGAAGGTATCGCTGAGCGTTTAACTGCTGTTAAACTTTCTATCGGTGCTAAAGCTGGCGAAAGCGGAAAAATCTTTGGAGCGGTTAACACCATCCAAATCGCTGAAGCATTAAAAGCGCAAGGTTTTGATGTAGATCGTCGCCGTATTACTTTTGAAACTGAACCTAAATTTGTTGGCGAGTATGTTGCTAACTTAAACTTACACAAAGAAGTTAAAGTTCAGGTTCCTTTTGAAGTAATCGCTGAATAAGCATTCTTAAA
>SEDB01000230.1 GCA_004210715.1 Pedobacter sp. | reverse complement strand
GCCGTATTTAAATCGCTATAAATTAGAGCGTAAGTTTGAGCTAAAGTAGATAATGGAATATCTCCCGTAGACTCATCAGTTCTTAATACTACAGCAGATGTTGCGCCATTATTTGAACTCGACCATCTATCGCCATATAATTGTGCCAACATAGTATAAGCATAAGCTCTAAAAGTTAAGGCCTGTGCCTTGATAAATTGCCTTTCACTTTCCGGTCCACTTGCAGCATCAATTCTATTAATAATGGTATTGGCATTACCAATAATTGAATAATAATAAAACCATGGATAATAGGTATAACTACTAATAGGATTCGCATAGTATTCCATATTAATCACACTAGACCAGCCTGGCAAATTTACGCCAAAATCGTTACCTGAGTAATTACCGTACCACATTTTAATGGTACCCTCACCATTAAAACCCTGGCTCGAAATCTTTTGCTGAGTCATTAACTTTGCCAATCCGTTCACAGCCAGAGCTGCATTTGCTGTGGTTTCGAATACGACATTCGGAGCCGTTGCATTTGTAGGAGCTGTATCTAAATACTCCTTTTTACATGATGCAAATATTGAGACAATAATAAGTGCACTAATATATATATTTAAAGTTTTCATATAATCTTATTAAAAATACTACAAACCGATATTAATTCCTAAAGAGAATGTACGAGCTGGTACAAATTCATTTTCGCTATAACCACCAAAAGTCTGTTGTGGACTTAAACCTTTCATTCTGGTAAATGTGGCTAAATTATCAACTAAGAAACTGAATGATAATTTGCTAAGGTCTAATCTTTTTGTGATGCTTTTTGGAACAGTATAACCAAGGGCTACATTTTTGATTACGAAATACGAATTATCATAAAGGAATCTATTACTGATAGAGTTATTGTTATACTGACTATTGGTGTAGTTGATCTGAGGCGTCGCATCTGGATTAATCCTGTCTGGCGAAGTTAAGGTCATACCTTCAGGAATACCATTCCAAGATTTTAAAACATCTTTATGTGCTGAACTTGGTGTTGAGGTTACGCTCATTAAACCAATATAAGAATAGTCAAATCCTTTACCACCGATTGAATAACTGAATAATGTAGAAAGTGAAAAATCTTTATATCTAAAGCTGGTGTTGAAACTTCCCATTACATCAGGAATTGCTGTTCCACTCCAGTCGCGTTTTGCGTATGCAGCATTTCTGGTATAATTAACTCCGTTAACATTTACTAAGAATGGGTAATGAGCCCCTGAAGTATTAGTAGGGTTATATGCTGCATCATCCGCATAGTAAAGTGATTGTCCGGTCATCATATCCACACCTGCATATTGATATAAGAAATAGTCATAAATTGAATGACCTTCTAAATATTTGAATGGATTTGACAAAATACCATTAGCTTGATTTTCTGGTGGCAATGAAACAATTTTATTTTTTAGGAATGTAGCGTTAGCACCAAAATTCCAGGTAAAATTGTCATTTTTAATGATATCCACGTCAGCAGAAATTTCGAAGCCACTATTTCTTACTTTACCAATATTTTTTGTGATGGTTGATACAGCACTTGTAGTACTCGTTGCGCCAGCCGAAAGTGGTAAATTAACATCAAAGATCAAACCATCTGAACCTTTGTCAAAATACTCAACGGTTAAATTCAATCTATTGAAAAAACGTCCTTCCAAAGCGGCTGATGTTGCCCTTTGTCCTTCCCATTGAAGATCTCTGGCTTCATTTTGAGATTTATATAATGCTGCGATGTTTTGGTTTTGACCGATTGTATATAGCGGAAGATAACCATAAAGACCAACACTTGCTACGTTCCCAACTTTACCATATGATCCTCTAAGTTTCAAATCATTTACATAATCAGAAACTGAGCTGAAAAAATCTTCTTTCGAAACTAACCATGTTCCTCCCACTGACCAAAAGTTACCCCATCTATTTTCCGGGTGCAATCTTGATGCGCCATCTCTTCTAAACGATCCTTCTAAGAAATACTTTTCTTTATAGTTATAACGTAATCTACTTAACAAACTTTCCGTTCTGTCGTTATGCTCATAATCTGTAAGGTTTGTAATTTGTGAAAAATTCACTAAATCAACCTGTCCGGCGAATGTTTCTGTAGTTTTATATCCGTACAAATAATTATACCTGTAAAGATAGCTTTCATGGCCAACTAAGAAATCAAAGTTATGGTCATTAATGCTTTTCTTATAAGTCAATTGCTGTTGAAGCGTCAACTCATTTCTTCTATAGATGGTTCTTGAACCTCTACCCTTATTTCCAGCACCATCACCGATTGTAGCATTGTTGTAGGTCCTTTGTTCAGAATTTCTCAATGAGTTACTAGCAATGGTAGAGAATTTGAAATCTTTTAGGAAATTAATATCAATATAACCTTGAGAAACCAATGAATTCTGATAAGTCCTATCCATGTTGAGCTCATTTTCCCAAATCACGTGACGATTTAGGTATTGTGTTCTTGAGTTTACTCCGTTATCATAAATCTTGTTACCTGAAGAATCTAAGATATAATCACCAGTAGTTAGATTATGCTCATAAACTGGGTAAATTGGCGCAATGTTTCTCGCATAGTTCCAAGGTGTGGTAAAACCACTACCGCTACCAGTAGTATTATTTGCTACCTGATAGTTTCCATTTAAACTGAAACCAGCTTTGATCCAAGATCTTGGACTAATGCTACCGCTCACACGACCAGTAAAACGTTCAAAATCTGAAGTTTTAATATATCCCTGCTCATCTAAATAACCTAATGAGAAAAACAAGTTCGATTTTTCATTACCTGATTGTCCGCTTAAGTTATAATCTTTACGAAAACCATTTCTGGTAATCGGATCAAACCAGTCTAAGTCTTCGGCATAAGTTCCTTTAATTTGTGCATTTGGCAATAGATTACCATTTGCATCAAAAAGCTGGTTATCTGGCAAATTGAATATATTGGTTTTAAGAATTGTAGGCACTAGGTTCGCATTCACTGTTGCGTTTGCCTGTGCAATTGTTAGGGCTGGGTTAGCAGTCATTAACTGATTACGATAGCCTAAAAATGCAACGCCCATGTATTCTTCAGGAGTTACCTTATCATATTCAGGAATTCCCCTGGTATACAAGCCATGGTTAATATTTAAGTTTAAACTTGATGTACCATTTTTACCCTTTTTAGTGGTTATCAAAATTACACCATTCGATCCTTTACTTCCATATAAACTCGCAGATGTTGCATCCTTCAATACAGAAATCGACTCAATATCATTAGGGTTAATGTCATTCACACTACCCGTGTATACTACATTATCTAAAACAATTAATGGAGTTGAAGTACCGTTAATTGAACCAAAACCACGAATACGGATGCTTGGAGCTGAACCAGGTTCTCCGTAAGAGTTATTGATTTGCAAACCCGGTGCTGATCCCTCTAGTGCTACTAAAGCATTCGCAACTGGTCTTTTTTCAATATCGGCAGAAGTAATTGATGAAACCGAACCGGTGATCGCTTCTTTTTTCAAAGAGCCATAACCCACCACAACAACATCATCTAAATTACGAACCGCATCCTGCAGTTTAATAGTGTAAACTGATTGATCACCAACCACCACTGTTTGATCTTGGAAACCAAGTGATTTAAATACAACTGTTACACCTTTATTTACTGTCAGGGCAAAATTACCATACAAATCTGTCTGGCTTGATGCACTTGCACCTTGAATGACAATACTTACATTTGGTATAGCAATATTTTTGCTATCCAACACTTTCCCTGTGATTCTTTTGCTTTGCGCATAACCATTAAGTGTTATCAGCGAACAAAAAAGGGCAATAAAAATTAGTACGTTTTTTTTCATACTCATCTGTTTAGGTTAAAAAATTAGTTAATTGGTTTGTAATACAATAAAGAATGCAGTATTTGCACCTGCAAAATGGAAATATTTAAAAATAAGTTAGTTAGTTTGGGTTATTAAGGTTGCAAAAGTATAATTTTTTTAATTTTATCAAAAAGATAATGGCGTAAAAGTTCATTTTTACATAACTATTAGATTTTAATATGAAAAAACAAA
>SEDB01000229.1 GCA_004210715.1 Pedobacter sp. | reverse complement strand
CGCATATTCACTTTGAAATCGGTTGAGATTACCCTGGTAATGTTATTGATCAAACCTACATCGTCAATTCCAACAATGCGCAAGCCAGTTAAGAAGGTTAGTTCCTGTTGTTTATTCCATTTTGCTTTTACCACTCGATAGCCATAATTTGCCATCAGCTGTGCTGCATTCGGACAGTTGGTTCTGTGAATTTTGATGCCTTCACTTACAGTAACAAAGCCAAAAACATCATCGCCAGGAATTGGATTACAGCATGCCGCAAGCGTATAATCAATCCTCTGCATATCTTCACCAATCAATAAAATGTCACCATCGGCGTTTTTCATTTTATTCTTAACCATATCAACAGTTAAGTTTTCTGTTGAAAAAATAACTCAGTTTTTGAATATTATCGGTATTGTAAGTAATTTTTAGCGATTTTAATTTACGCTCTAAAATCTCTTTCCCATTATCTGCTATTTTGCGTTTTTCTTCTTTTAAGGAGGACTTGATTTTAGATTTAGCTTTTGCAGTAACTACAATGTTTAGCCAATCTTCTTTCGGAGTTTGCTTGCTTGAGGTAATAATTTCTACCTGATCGCCATTTTGCAGTTTGTAAGAAATCGGAACCAGTTTATGGTTAACCTTTGCACCTATACAGGTAGCGCCAACACCAGTGTGAATTTCGAATGCAAAATCTAAGGCAGTTGCGCCCAATGGTAGTTGAATTAAAGCACCTTTTGGGGTGAAAATGAAAATCTCATCAGAGAAAAGGTTCATTTTGAAATCGTCAAGGAAATCCAATGCATTTGCTTCCGGATTGCTCAGCATTTCTCTCACTTTTTGAATCCATTGATCCAAACCATTATCGTTGCTGGATTCTTTGTATTTCCAGTGTGCAGCGAAACCTTTTTCAGCAATTTCATTCATTCGCTGTGTACGGATCTGCACTTCAACCCATTGACCACGAGGACCCATCACGGTTGTGTGTAAACTTTCGTAACCATTTCCTTTTGGCGAGGACACCCAGTCACGCAAACGGTCGGGGTTTGGACGGTATAAATCAGTAACAATAGAATAGGCTTTCCAGCAATCAGCTTTTTCGTTTTCGTAAGCGCTATCCAAAATAATCCGGATGGCAAAAAGATCATAGACCTCTTCAAAAGGAATATTTTTCTTCTTCATTTTATTCCAGATAGAATGGATCGATTTAGGTCGGCCATAAACATCCGCTACTAAACCTTGCTCATGAACAATCTCATCAATTGGTTCAACAAATTTCTTGATAAACATGGCCCGTTCTGCCTTTTTCTCATTTAGTTTTTTGGCAATAAATTTATAGGTATCAGGATCAAGATATTTCATCGAAAGATCTTCTAATTCCGATTTTATCGCATATAAACCTAAGCGGTGGGCAAGGGGAGCGTATAGATAAATGGTTTCTGATGCGATTTTAAGCTGCTTGTGGCGTGGCATAAAATCCATCGTCCGCATATTATGCAAACGATCGGCAAGCTTGATTAAAATTACCCTAACATCATCAGCTAATGTAAGCAGCATTTTACGGAAATTCTCTGCCTGCAAAGAACTATTCGTATCAAAAACACCCGAAATTTTGGTTAAACCATCGATTATTTTGGCGGTTTTCTTTCCAAATTCACGTTCTATATCCTCCAGGGTTATATCGGTATCTTCTACAACATCATGTAGTAAAGCATTTTAGAATTTCTTGCTTTTCCGCCTCTAAATCAATCACTAACTCTGTTTTCATTTGTTTTTTTTGCGTAAAAATTTTCGTCTTATATATGAATAAAACTTATATTAGTTCTGTTGAACGACTAATATATGAAATAACACCTAACTTTGTGAAAGTATAAATTTATGAAATTTAAAGGGCTAATCATTCTGTTTACTGTCATGATTTTTAGTGTTAAACTAAAAGCTCAGGATCCATCACAGCCAGTTTTTCCAAAATTGGGTAAAGCAGATACTATTCGAGTTTCTTCAACAAACGATAATGGTGTGATGATTCCCTGGATGCAATTGCAGGATGTGAGCATTTATGCAAACAGAATCTGGAAATCGCCTGCTGAGCAAGCCGCATATAACCGCCTACGTTATAATGTTTTAAAAGTAATGCCGTATGCAAAGTTTGCTAAACGCAGATATGAGCAACTTGAGGAGGAGATTGCCCGTACACCTGAAAAAAAAGAACAGAAAAAACTCGTTAAACAATGCGACAAAGAAATTAAAGACATGTTTAACCGGGAAATAAAAGAATTAACCATTACCCAGGGACAGATTTTAACTAAACTGATTGATAGGGAAGTTGGGAGAACGACTTATGATATTGTAAAGCAAACTAAAGGTGGTTTTGCAGCTTTTTCATATCAAATTGTTGCTCGTGTTGTTGGTCATAATTTAAAAAGTACATACAATCCTACTGAAGATAGAGACATTGAATCTATTATTCGCACCTCAGGATTTTACCAGTAATTATAATGCAGGAAAGCATTCCGAATATTTATTCATTCAAGGTTAAGAAAATAAATGGTGAAGAACAGCCACTTTCGGCTTACCGAAATAAGGTTGTTTTAATTGTAAATACGGCATCCGAATGTGGATTTACGCCACAGTTGAAAGAATTACAGCAATTAAAAGACGAAATTAACCATCCTGATTTTGAGATTTTGGGTTTTCCAACGAATGATTTTGGAAAACAAGAACCTTTAAATGGTGATGATATCTCTAATTTCTGCGAAATTAATCATGGTGTTAAATTTCCGGTCTTCGATAAAATTATGGTTCGTGGCGCCCAGGCACACCCATTGTACCAATTCTTGATTGATAAAAAGCAAAACGCTAAGTTGAGCTCGAAGCCCAGGTGGAACTTTCATAAATACATCGTAAATAGAAAAGGAGAACTGGTAGATTATTATCTGCCTTTTACCAAACCTTTAAGCTCAAAAATTAAAAGGAAAATTCAGCAACTGCTGAGTGAAATTGACCACAAGTAAAATAATGAAATTAGATATTTTAGTGATAGCCGTTCATCCTGATGATGCAGAGCTTTGCTGTTCAGGAACTATTTTAAAGCATATTGCCCTCGGCAAAAAAGTTGGAATTGTTGATTTAACAAGGGGCGAACTTGGAACTCGTGGTACTGCAGAAACTCGAGATGAAGAAGCTGCTGATTCGGCTAAAATTTTAGGTTTACATGCTCGTGAAAACTTGAGAATGAAAGATGGTTTTTTTCAAAATGATGAACCACATCGTTTGGAAGTGATTAAGGCGATCAGAAAATATCAACCGGAAATTATTTTGAGCAACGCCCTGGAAGACCGACACCCGGATCACGGCAGAGCAGGAGATTTAGTGTATGATTCGGTTTTTCTATCAGGTTTACCAAAAATAGAAACTGAAGTAGATGGCGAGCCGCAAAAAGCCCACCGACCAAGATTATTATTACAATACATTCAGGATCGTTATTTAAAACCAGATATTATTGTTGATATTTCTGATCATATGGATAAGAAAATCGAATCTATCAAAGCATTTAAAACACAGTTTTACAATCCTGATGTAGATGGTTTGCAAACTTACATTTCCTCTCCAGAATTTTTTGAAACTGTAATAGGTCGTTCGAGAGAATTTGGTAAAAGCATTAGCGCTACTTTTGGCGAAGGTTTTACATCAAGAAAGTTGCTAGGCGTTGATAATTTATTTGATTTGAAGTAATTTTTTTTTCTTACCAGTACACTTTTAATTAAAGGTAAGTTTTTTTAACTGACCAGTTTATTAAGCGATCATTTTGCTGAATTTATCTCAGTATCTTAAAGCAATGGGTTAACCTAGCTGTCCATAAATAATTCAGTGGAATTTTGCAATTTGTTATCCCTGCTTCCACCAATTACCGAGATTCATTGTTTTTTGTGATAGTAAATTCGATAACCCAACAAAAGCCCTACTCGTTTGTTATTCTAAAAACGAATAATAATGGCGAATATATTTTCTTCACTCAAAAACGCATACAATCTTTTTAAACATGTAGATTTCGATAAGCTAGAAGCATTATCGAAAAAGATCGACTTGCCTAAAATGGTCGAAACCATTTCTAATCTTGATGATAAGCAAATATCAGGCATGATGAAAGTGATGGGCGGTTCTGGTAAAAAAAGAGAATTGCCTCCAATTGACGGAGATTTTTATCAATTGGGCGATGAAGCACTTGATGACGAGGACCGTGAATTACAATTAAAAGTTCGGGCTTTTCTTGAAAAAGAAGTAAAACCAATCGTTAATCATTATTGGAACAGGGCTGAATTTCCTTTCGAAATTATTCCAAAGCTAGCTGAGCTTAACATTTGTGGTTTAACTTATAAAGGTTATGGATGTCCGGGAAAGTCGAATTTAATGGAAGGTATTTTAGCAATGGAAATGGCGAGAATTGATACCTCTTTATCTACATTTTTCGGTGTGCAAAGTGGCCTGGCTATGGGGTCGATTTATTTGTGTGGATCAGAAGAGCAAAAGCAGCAATGGTTACCTTTAATGCAGCAATTTAAAATTATTGGCGCATTTGGCTTAACCGAACCCGAAGTTGGTTCTGCTGCTGCTGGTGGTTTAACTACAACCTGTAAAAAAGTAGATGGGAAATGGGTATTAAACGGACAGAAAAAATGGATTGGTAATGCCACCTTTGCAGATATATTAATTATTTGGGCTCGCGATGAAGAAAGTGATGAAGTAAGAGGTTTCATCGTGAAAAAAGACAATCCAGGTTTTGCTGTAGAAAAAATGCAAGATAAAATGGCATTGCGTATTGTTCAAAATGGTATAATCACTTTAACAAATTGTGAGGTTGAAGAAACTGACCGCCTGCAGAATGCAAACTCCTTTAAAGATACGGCTAAGGTTTTACAAATGACAAGAGCTGGTGTGGCCTGGCAAGCTGTTGGATGTGCCAGAGGTGCTTATGAAAACGCTTTGGATTATACCAGAACCCGTAAGCAATTTGGAAAACCAATTGCATCTTTTCAGTTGATTCAAAATCATTTGGTAGAAATGCTCTCGAATTTAACAGCAATGCAAACACTTTGTTTCAGACTGTCGCAGTTGCAGGATCAAGGCTTGTTGAAAGATGAACATGCCTCTTTAGCGAAGGTTTTCTGCTCGTTACGCACCCGTGATGTAGTGAGTAAAGCCCGTGAGGTAATGGGTGGAAACGGAATTTTGCTGGAATACAATGTGGCTCGTTTTGTTGCCGACGCAGAAGCCATTTATTCTTACGAGGGAACGAAAGAGATTAATACTTTGATTGTGGGTAGAGCGATTACCGGGTTTTCTGCGTTTGTTTAGTTTAAAGAAATAAGATTAATCCCTTTGTTTATGCAGGGATTCATTCGGAAATGAACGTCAGTTTTCATAGATACTTTAGCCCTGCCATTCGCTGTAGTCCCGATGAAAAAATCGGGAGCTGCCGCTACTGTCTGGTTTAAAGATATAGGGAAATGGTTTCAACTTGGCAGTACAATACTGAGCCCACAGTTGTTTGTTTATAAACCCGATTGTACGGATGGCAATTTTTTTCTAATTGGCAGGAGGGAAAGCGGGAATACAATTGCCAAAAGTGTTAAACCACTCATTTTCAAAAAAAAAGAATATTTTAAAATGGATACTTGTTAAAAGCGACCTGGCTCATTGCACTTTTCTCATATAAAGCAACGCATGATTTATTGAACTGAGGATCGAAGTTTACTTCTCCAGGTTGCAGTGTTTGAGGCACGTTTGC
>SEDB01000228.1 GCA_004210715.1 Pedobacter sp. | reverse complement strand
TGGCGAGTATGTTGCTAACTTAAACTTACACAAAGAAGTTAAAGTTCAGGTTCCTTTTGAAGTAATCGCTGAATAAGCATTCTTAAACGAATCATAAAAAAAGTCCTTTCAGTTTTCTGAAAGGACTTTTTTTGTGTAAAATGTATTGCAAAGTCTATCTCCCAATTACATTCTCTAATCTCCTTTATCCTTTAGGTGTAGTTGGTCTGATTTCTATTTTACTTGGTAATGTTCGTGCTGGCATAGCCAATAAATCTACAATTAACTTGCCCATATCCTCCGGCTGGATTTTCCATGCATCACTTTCAGCATTAGGGTCATGATCATTGAAATGGCTGGCCACCGAACCGGGCATAATGGTACTCACTTTTACACCATATTTTCTTAAATCAAGCATTACCGACTGGGTAAATCCTGTTAAGCCAAATTTACTGGCATTGTATGCTGCGCCACCGGCAAAAAAGTTGGTTCCAGCTAAGCTAGAAATGGTAAATATGCTGCCTTTAGTTTTCTTAATTTGTTCTACACTCGCTTTGATGCTGTAGAATACGCCTGTAAGATTAGTATCAATAATGTTGTGCCAATCATCAACGTTTAATTCATCAATGGGTGCAAAACTTCCCACGCCTGCATTTGCAATTAGCGCATCTAATTGGCCCCATTTTTCAATGACCAGATTTACTGCACCTTGTTGCGATTCGAAATTTTTCACATCTGCTTCAATGGCCAAAACATCGCCAAATTCTACGAGTTTTGCCGCTGCAGCATTTGCACTATCAATAGTTCTACTCGTTATAGCTACTTTGTAACCATTTTTTAAAAGTGATTCGGCAATCCCAAATCCAATACCTTTACTTCCTCCTGTTACCAGGGCGACTTTTATATTCATGATGATTATTTTATGATGTACTCTTTCAAGAACAAATATGTTTAATTTCAGTTTTATTTTATGTAACATAACGGTAATAGGATGTTATAACTCCGGTAATCGCATACAGCTTGTTTTTTAGATTTTATTACCTTTGCGCTATGGCTAAATCTCGTTCTACCAAGAAAAAAGCAAAATCACCCTTATTAAAAAAGATTACCAATATCGCTACGAAGGTGTTCTTGTACTTTTTGATGGTTTCGGTACTATGGGTGCTGGCTTATCGCTTTATCAATCCTCCGATTACATTATTAATGGTATTGCGCAACATTGAACGTAAAACAGATGGAAAGTCTTTCAAAACCGAAAAAAAATGGGTTGACTTTGAAGATATGTCTGACAATATGAAAAGAGCTGCGGTATCTGCTGAAGATCAGCTATTTTTAAAACACATTGGTTTCGACGTAAAAGCTATCGAAAAGGCTTTTGCCGCAAATGCTAAAAGTAAAAAAGTAAAAGGTGGAAGTACCATATCTCAGCAAACGGCTAAAAATGTTTTTTTGTGGCCTGGGAGATCCTGGATTAGAAAAGGATTTGAAGCTTATTTTACGCTTCTAATTGAGCTTTTTTGGAGCAAAGAAAGGATATTGGAAGTTTACCTCAATGTAATTGAAATGGGCGATGGGGTATATGGTGCGGAAGCCGCTGCACAGGAATATTACGGGAAATCTTGCCATAAATTATCAAAGGCACAAGCTGCATTAATTGCCGCTTGTTTCCCAAATCCGATAAGGTGGACACCCAAAAATCCAACCCGCTACATCAGGCACCGCCAGTATTTGATTTTGAGAAACATTCTACATTTGTTCCAGCTCCTAAAGCATAAACACCTTTCACGTTAAAGTTCATGGCGCTCGAGTTAATCTGCATCGGACTGATATCAACTTTATCACCCCGGATATTCAAGGTGCCATCTAAATTTTTTATCTCTACGTTAGATAAATTTCTATTGGCAAAAGCGAACTTGCCAACTTTTACCATCGGTTCGAAATTTACCAGTGCAGCATTGTTTAGATTGAATACCACTTTACCATTTATAGAACGTGGCAATATTTTGCCGGTATGTGAAATCCGTCCTGCTATGTTAACATTGGAAGATAAAAAGCCTTTCAGGTTTTTGTTGGTAATGGTATTCTGCCCAAAGTTGTCAAAAGAATAAAAGAAATCTTTAACACTCACATGGTTTATTTTAGAATTGATTTTAAAGATGTTCGAGCTGGGTTCCTGGATAACACTTCCATTTAAAGCTAAAGTCCCTCCAGCATGAGCCACACTTATCTTATTGAAGTAGATTCCTTCTCCACGAAGTGAGATATCGGCAATTAGGTTTTTTGCCAGGAACTTGTCGTAAATTGCTTTTCCCACTGTTAGGTTGATATTCATTTTAGAAACTTCTAAAACATTGCTCAGCTCTTTAGATGCAGCCTTAATAGAACTTCCTCCACTTGTTTTTTTCTTACTGGTTCTTGGTCCAAGAAATGGTAAAAACTCGCTTAAATATAACTGTGGACTATGCATTTTAAGGTTTACCAGGATTTTATCGGGATCTGTGTAATACAGGTTGGCAAAATTTGCAATACTGCAACTTACATTAAGTTCACTTTTCCCAATTTGGAAATGTCCGTTTTGAATGGATAAATCGTTCTGATCGAAGTTGATGTTCAAAGCGCTTTTTACCAGGCGGAGCTTTCTTGGGATATAAAGAATATCAGCGTCAGCAATTTTTATTTTACCTGATACCACTGGTTTGGTAAAACGAAAATTATCAATATCTGCCTGGCAGTATAATCTCAAATCTGCAGTACCTTGTTTAAATTCGAAATCCTGTGTGCCCAATGAATTATTCAGGTTGGATAAAGGAAATCGAGACGTAACCAAACCAGTAGCAATTGGTCTGGATAAATTGGTTACCGTGAAAGTGTCGATTTTAAGGGGTGCGTTAAAATATTTAGCAGTAAGGCGGTGGAACTTTATCGCGGAATTTTCATCGCCAATAATGCCGCCTGCGGTATCCTGATTGGTAAATGATCCATCAAAGTTTGCCGCTGTTAACTTTCCGGCAGGAATTGAAAGTACATTATCACGGACCGTGATGCCAACTTTAATTAAAGGGTCGCCATATTTCCCTGAACCATCATCTACAATGTTTCCCCGGATATTGATTGGTTTTTCAATGCCAAACTTTAAAAGTTTCGATGAGATGTTTGGAGAAAGCAGCATGGCGACATCTTTAAACAAAATATCATCAACAGCTATGCTAATGGCAAAAGCTGATTTATCCAGTTCTATTTTGGCGCCGATTTTGAAAGGATGGCCACCAATTTTCAAAACTTCCGGATCTAAAATAATTGCATCCAGATCTCTGGAATAATGTGCTGAAAGTGTTCCTTCCAGAGATTTATCTTTTAAAAAACTTCCCTTTCTGGTGTTAAAAGCAAAGCTATTGACCTGCGTCTTGAGTTTGATTTTTCCTGTCCAGCCACTATCTGGATATTGCATTCTGCCTGCAACTTGATCGATATTGAAATTAAATAGTTTATGTCTCTTTTGATTATCAAGGGTAAGGGTTACGCGATTGAGATCAATTTTTTTAACAGCCAAGTCTGGTGTTTTTGAATCTGACTTTTTAGTCGTATCTGTTTTTTTGCTCTTGAATATACTCGTATTGCTGTACCCGTTTGAATCGGTATATATATAAATTGATGCATCATTAATGGCAATCTGATTGATATTTACATTTCCAACGATTAAAGAGAGTACATTTAATGAAACATTGATGTCTTTTGCTTTGATTAAATCATGTTTATGCTGCGACCATAAGCTATCACGCAGTAAAATGCCGTTTAAAGAAACAGAAACACCAGGAAAACTTTTAAGTAGGGTAGGCTCCATGCCAGTGGCTGTAATTTTGCCATTGAGATTTTTATTAAGCTGACCGAGGATGGAACTTAGTATTTCTTTTTTATTTCTGCTAATGTAAAATGCCCCTGCAAGCCACGTAATTATGACTAAGATAATAAGTCCGGATAGTATACTTAAAGAGATTTTGAGCCAGCGTTTCATACACATTATGTTGGTTAAGCAATATAATGTTATTTAACCCATAATTGTTTTAAGGTAAAGCAAATTAAAAGACTGAAATTGGGAGATTTAACGTCCCAAAGTGAAGCTTACCTCCATTTCTATACGAGAACTTACCGCTTTACCATCTACTTTTAGAGGAATCCAATCGTTTGGAATAAGTTCAACCACCCGCAAAGCTTCTTCATTAATACCATAACCCGGGCCCTTTACAATTTTTCTTTCCACCATTTTACCATCGCTGGTAATAATTGCCGATAAAATTGCTTTGCCTTGAACGTGATTTTGTACCGCTTCGGCAGGATATCGTATGCTGTAGGCGAGAATTGAAGTAAAAAGTGCATCGCCGCCAATAAATAATGGCTGATTTTCCGTTTCTACTTCTGCGTTTTCATTAAGTATTGTTACTTTTTTCAATGCCTTCATCGGTTTCGCAAAAAGAACTTCTTGATTTGGGAAGTTTATTTTCTGCTCAAGATCATTTTGATTGAAAGCTTCCCAGATTCCTGTTCTGGCTCCGTTATCATATTGTCCTTTCAGTGTGGATCTTCCTGCGGTTTTTTGATAAGCGCCTTGCTTAACTTCCGGATTAGATTTTAAAACCGTATAAGTTTCTTTAAAGGCAAAATAATTGGTCCCGCTACGTTTGTTTATTTTTTTTAATTCTTGTGCACCTGCAAAAAAGCTTAATGACAATAAAAGCAATATTGAAAATGTTTTTTTCATTGTTTGAAATTGCTGTTTAGTTATCAAATGAAGTTAAAATCAATATTAATTTTGAGTGAAATTTAAGGGATTAAATGGGCAAAAACAGTTGAATGCCAGCTATTTTTAAAAGGCACTTCCCATTTACTTTCCAGTTCGGCCAATGTTTGAGCCATATTATTGAAAACGATGGTTTCTGAATTGATTTGTTTGATGTTGATCAGCGTTTCGAAATCTTCCTTGCTATTTACGACCACACCATCCCCAACTTTGTAAGCCATGTTGAAGCGGTTAAATAGATCCACCTGATATTCCTGCTCAATTTCTTTTATTAACCTAACGGAGCTATCAATTGAACAACCTGTAACATTTGCCTGTGATTCATCGACGATAAGAATGATGAAAAAACCGTATTTGATTTCAGCGCTTGCGAGCAGTTCATTCCCATGGGCTTTCCATTGATTGGTGAAAGATGATAACTTGTTTAAGATTTCACTTTCTTCGGCTGGAGTAAATTTGCGATCACTTTGGTAGATCCAAACTCTTGATTGTGGAGAAAAACTCATGTACAAATTTAGTATTTTAATTAAATTGCTGTGTTTAAAACGCCATCCCCATGAAAAAGTTTACAATCGGCTTGAAAATATCCCTTATTTCAGCTTGTAGTGTTGCCTTATGTGCTTTTTCAGATCCGGAAACCTTGGAACAGTATGTTGGATTTCTGCAAAAATCACTTACCGAACATTATGATTTTTCACAGGAAAGTAGCCAGATTAAACGCTACGAACTCAACATTACCAACAATGGCTTTTGCCGTTACAAGCGATATTTTAACAACGGTAAAACAGAATATTTCGCGTTCAAATTATCCAAGTTTAAGGACATAGGGGTGGAGATGTAGATTCAATGGCTACACAAGTCGTTATTCCTTTGAAAAATATGGAGGCAGAGGATTTGAACTTGATTCGTGATAATATTGAACGCATCAATAAACTCCCTTAAACAAAAAAAGTCTCAGCTATTGGGCTCAGACTTTTGTATCGTATTTAAATTTAATGAATTAAAGGCCGTTCGCTCTGGCAGTGATTTCAGCGATATCCAGGACTTTTACTTCCTGTTCTTTATCTTTTAATTTAATGCCATCACTCAACATCGTCATACAGAAAGGGCAACCTGCCGCAATAAACTGAGGGTTTGTTTCCAATGCTTCATCGATGCGTTCAACATTAATGTCTTTTTTCCCTTTTTCTGGTTCCTTGAACATTTGTGCGCCACCAGCGCCACAACAAAGCCCATTGCTTTTGCAGCGTTTCATTTCTACCAATTGTGCATCTAAAACCTCCAGCGCTTTTCTTGGAGCTTCGTAAATTCCGTTTCCACGGCCTAAATAACAAGGATCATGGTAAGTGATTTTTTTGCCCTTGAAGCTCTCGCCGCCTTCTGCTTTTAGCTTTCCTTCGTTGATCAGATCCTGAATAAGCTGGGTATGATGAATGACATCGTAAGTGCCACCTAATCCGGGATATTCATTTTTAATGGTATTGAAACAATGCGGACAACCTGTAACAATTTTTTTAATGTTATATGCGTTCAAAACCTCTATGTTGGTCATGGCCTGCATCTGAAACAAAAATTCATTGCCAGCCCGCTTGGCCGGATCTCCGGTGCAACTTTCCTCTGTACCTAAAACCGCATACTTTATACCCACATGATGTAAAATCTTGCAGATGTCGCGGGTAATTTTTTGTGCCCTTTCATCGTAACTTCCAGCACACCCAACCCAAAATAATATCTCTGGTTCTTCGCCTGCAGCCATCAATTCGGCCATTGTAGGTACTTTAAATTCCATTCTTTTAGTATCTAGTATTTAGTATCGAGTATCACGACATGATACTGGAGATCATAAAATATAATTATCTTTTTGTACTTAATTCACAAGTTGTAATTTCAAACTAATTTCCTTCGTTTGCCCAATTAAAACGGTCTGCTGGAGAATATTTCCATGGCGCCTGATTGTTCTCAATATTCCCCATCATCGCATTTACGCTTGCCGGTGCCTGTGATTCTTCCATCACTGCAAAACGGCGCAATTCGGTTATAATTTGCAGCGGATCGATATTGACAGGGCAGGCTTCCACGCAAGCATTACAACTGGTACAGGCCCAAATTTCTTCTCTTGTGATGTAGTCATCCAGCAAAGCTTTTCCATCCTGATGTTCAACTCCGTTTTTATCGATGTTTTTACCAATTTCCGTGATGCGGTCACGGGTATCCATCATGATTTTTCGTGGAGATAAAAGCTTTCCTGTAATATTCGCCGGACAAACTGAAGTGCAACGACCACATTCGGTGCAAGTATAGGCATTCATCAGGTTTACCCAAGTCAGATCTGTGGCATCTTTTGCGCCGAATTTTCCAGGTTCTGTTTCTGCCGGAACAAAGGAAGGATCGAGCATAGCTTTCACTTCATTGGTTACCGATGCCATGTTGGTAAACGCTCCTTTTGGCTCCAAATTGGAAAAATATGTATTTGGAAAGGCGAATAGAATATGAAAGTGTTTGGAGTAGGGAAGATAATTAAGGAAAGCCAAAATCCCGATGATGTGAAACCACCAGCAAACTCTTTCGATAGCAATTAAAGCATTTTCAGAAGAAGGAAGTAAATCCATCAAGTATTGACTCACAGGAAAAGCGCCAGCAAGGGTGTAATGTGTTGAACCTAAAATCTGAAGCTTTGCATCGGCGGCGTTCATTAAAAGAAATGCGCTCATCAATAAAATCTCGGTGATCAAAATGTAGTTGGCATCAGATTTTGGCCAGTTTGTCATTTCCACTCCGCGAAAGCGTTTAAGTTTCAGTATGTTTCTGCGTACAAGGAATATAGCACAGGAAACCCAAACAGTTAGCGCTAATATTTCAAATGATCCGATCAGGAAATTATAAAGCCCGCCAAGTCCGTTAAAAATTCTGTGTGTTCCAAAAAGCCCATCGATCATGATCTCTACCACTTCGATGTTGATGATCACAAAACCAATGTAAACGAAAAAGTGAAGAAAAGCAGGGATAGGACGCACTACCATTTTAGATTGACCAAATGCTACCCTGAGCATGGTTAACAGTCTTTTTTGAGGCTGATCGTTTCTATCAGCTGATTTTCCCAAACGGATATTGCGAATAATTTTGCGAAAATTAAACGTAAACAGCGCAATTGCTGCAAGTGTTATTACTAGAAATAGGATCTGAGCCACCATGCAATATTATATTGTTTATGCTAAATTAGGATATTAATCTAAATAAATTACTATGCATGCATATAAAAATCATTAAAATATCTTGTTTGTATTGATTCTAAGCATGATTAATGGCTGGGTTTGTGTCAATTGAAAATTAATTAATTGATTATCAGTGTGGAACTGGAATATTGGAAAAAAAGTTTTGCTTTTGGAAAAAGAACACTACATTTGCAATCCCAAACGGGAGGTGCCATAGCTCAGTCGGTAGAGCAAAGGACTGAAAATCCTTGTGTCCCTGGTTCGAATCCAGGTGGCACCACTTCCAAAAGCCTATCAGAAATGACAGGCTTTTTTAATGGTTAGGTTTCTTCGCGATGGAGAAAAAAAGAAAAAAGGTTGTTGCATTTGCAGAAAAGAATACTACATTTGCACTCCTAAACGGATGGTGCCATAGCTCAGTCGGTAGAGCAAAGGACTGAAAATCCTTGTGTCCCTGGTTCGAATCCAGGTGGCACCACATCATAAAGCCTTCAGATGCAAATCTGAAGGCTTTCGTTTTTTAAGACTCTATGTGATCTTGTGTACCGTCCTCTGCCAGCGATTTCACTTTTTCTAACGCTTTTGGCCAGGTTTTCTCGAAATAATCCTTCCAATCTTCTGGAATATCCATTTCTATACTTAGCGTCGTCTTGCCATTGTGCTCCTCAAGGGAATAATTTTCGAAAGTTTCGCCCCAATCCTCTTTTGAAATTTCTTTTCCATCCTTAAGTTCTCCCAAGTGTTTAATCGACAGGAATTTATTTGGAATGTTATCTTCTATGATTGCGAACATGCCATTTTTTCCTGATTCATCGTGAAATAATGCTTT
>SEDB01000749.1 GCA_004210715.1 Pedobacter sp. | reverse complement strand
TCAACGGTTCCGATGGTGCTTCGTCAGAAGGGAGAAACTTTTTATTATACCCAGGATGTTAAATCGACCAAAACCAATATGCCTTTTTATAAGAACAATGAGTTCGATTATGCAAAGGTGTTTAAGTTTTTAGGAGGCGATTACCAGAAATACGCATTTATCATATTTATTCTCTTTACCGTATTCATTATTACCGCAGTTTCTAATGGTGCTAATATTACAGATGGTATTGATGGCCTGGCGACAGGAACTTCTGCTATAATTGGAATCACGCTCGGAATTTTGGCTTATGTATCGGGTAATAGTAGAACTGGTATCCGTGATTATGCAGGTTTCTTATTTCAAATATACCAAGAAAAAGTTTGGAGAAGGACGAAGGATATTCCTGATGTCGCCCTTGCATCACCATTATCAGAAAAAGGGTTATCATGAAGCGAAGATTGTAAACCGTTTCTGGATCATTGGGATTATGCTTGCCATTATCACAATTGTAACATTGAAATTGAGATAAAGAAGAGTAGAAATTTAAAAGTATAAAGCTTAAAGCAAATAAATAATATCATGAGCATCAATCAAAATAACATCGCAACCAACACTCCGTCAGCAATGGCAGGGCAAGGCCGTGTGGTTATTTTGGGTGCCGGCGAAAGTGGTGTAGGTGCAGCTAAACTTGCTCAACAAAAAGGATTCGAGGTTTTTGTGTCCGATTTTGGTTTCATATCAGATAAGTATAAATCAGCACTAGAAAAGCTGAACATTCCTTTTGAATCTGAAAGGCATACTGAAGAATTGATTCTCAATGCCGATGAAGTAATTAAAAGTCCTGGGATTCCATCAACAGCACCAATCATTAAAAAATTGGTCGCTAAGGGAATTTCAGTGGTTTCAGAAATCGAATTTGCAGGCCGTTACACCAATGCCAAAATGATTTGCATTACAGGCTCAAATGGTAAATCAACAACAAGTTTATTGACTTATCACATCCTGAAAAATGCAGGTTTGAACGTTGGTTTAGCTGGTAATATTGGTCACAGCTTTGCAGCGCAGGTTGCAGACGAAAGTTATGATTATTATGTGCTCGAAATCTCAAGTTTTATGCTTGATGATATGTTTGAGTTTAAAGCAGATATCGC
>SEDB01000748.1 GCA_004210715.1 Pedobacter sp. | reverse complement strand
TTAGTAAAAACTCCGGAGGGATTCATCTTTACTGAATTTATTGAGCCGGTAAAACATGCTGGGAAGTACAATTCCATCAGCTGTGCTTTAGGGCATCACATTTACGAAGGTCGCTGGCTAAAAGATAACAGCTACCTTAAAGATTATATCAAATTCTGGCTGTATAAAGCCGACGTTGGTCAAACCAAACAGCGTTTTCACCAGTTCAGCAGCTGGCTTGACGATGCCGTTTATCAAAATTATCTGGTCAAACCAGATCAGGGTTTTTTAAAAGAGATTTTGCCTGCTTTGGATCAAGACTATGAGAAATGGGAAAGCGAAAGACAACTTAAAAACGGTTTATTCTGGCAGCACGATGTTAAAGATGGGATGGAAGAATCGGTAAGTGGTTCGAGAAGAGACCAAAACCAACGGCCAACCATTAACAGTTACATGTATGGGAACGCCATTGCGTTAACTAAAATCGGTACCCTGTTCAACGATCAGGCATTCCATGGGGTTTAACTACTGCAGAGCGTAGAGAGCCAACTTTCAGAACCCGTGGTACCGGACACAGCTGCGAATGGGATGGAGCACTTTGGCCATTTGCCAGTTCACAAACGTTAAAAGGGCTTGCAAATTTGCTAACGAATTACAAGAATCATGGCAAAATGAATGCGAAGGTTTTCTATACAGAACTGCATCAGTATGCCGCTTCTCATGTTAAAAATGGCAAACCTTACATCGGTGAATATCAGGATGAAAAAACAGGAGAATGGTTAAAAGGCGATAATACCAGAAGTAGTTTTTATAATCACTCTACCTTTAACGATTTAATTATAAATGATCTTATCGGTATAAAACCTAGACAAGATAATATCCTGGAAATTTATCCTCTAATACCAAAAAATCGATGGGATTGGTTTGCCCTGGATAATTTGACTTATCACGATAAAATAGTTACCTTAATTTGGGATAAAAACGGGAAAAAATATAATAAAGGAAAAGGTTTTATGATTTTCGTTGATGGCAAGCAAATCTATCGCTCCAGCGGATTAAAGCCTGTAAAAGTTCCAATCGGTTAGTAAAAAGAAATTATCATGTTTAAAAATTTAGTAAGTGCTGTGAAATTCTGGTCAACCCTTATGGTTCTGGTTGTGGCTTTTAATTCA
>SEDB01000747.1 GCA_004210715.1 Pedobacter sp. | reverse complement strand
AAGAAGCATATTTTAACGCACCAAATAATCCATTTGCGATTTTTTGCATTAAAAAATTATATATTTAACTTTAATAAACAAAAGGAACTTAATTGGGTTTCTTTAAGTAAATTAGATGAGTTGCCTCAACCAAAAGTTATTCACGATTTTATTAATGAATATCTTTAAATTATTTAGATGGAATAACTAACCATCTTTTGCAATTAATCATTTACGAAATGAAAAAACTAACCAAAAATATTTATGTCTGGCATTAACAAAGTTATTTTAGTAGGCCATTTAGGCAAAGATCCTGAAGTTCGTCATTTGGATGGCGGAGTAACCGTAGCAAGTTTTCCTTTAGCTACATCAGAAACCTACAATAAAGATGGAAAAAGAGTAGAACAAACCGAGTGGCATAACATTGTTTTGTGGCGTGGTCTTGCCGAAGTAGCATCAAAATATTTACAAAAGGGTAAACTTGTTTATATAGAAGGTAAACTCAGAACACGATCATTTGAAGATAAAGAGAAGGTAAAGAAATACGTAACAGAAATAGTTGCAGAGAATTTTACCATGCTAGGAAGGAAAAGTGATTTTGAACAGAGCCCCACGGTTTCGGCTCCTCATAGTAATGAATCGTCCTCTCTCTGATCATTTTAATTGTTAACGATTTTTACTTCAAGCATACATTTCACAATACACTTACGGGAAAGCTATCAGATTTTGTTGGTCTGTTTGCTTTCCCTTTTTTCTGGAGTGTAGTTTTTCCACGCAAAACCATTCATATACATTTATTTACAATTGGCTTATTCCTGTTTTGGAAATCGGAATTCTCTCAGCCTTTTATAGATTTTATTAATCTGTTTGGCCTTAACACTTTTAGAACAGTAGATTACACGGATTATTTCACAATGTTTAGCGTGTTGCTCTCTTATTTTACGCTGAGTAAACCGTTTCATTACAAGGCAAAACCTGTATTCTTGAAGATATTATTTTTCATCTCCATATTTAGTTTTGTTGCCACTACTCAAAAACGGGAAGCCCCTACTTATGAAGATGGATTCAAGACGATTGATGTATACAATCAAGGCTCTAAGAAGCTAACTATAATTGTTGATTTTTTATACGACAAAGCCTCGCTTGATGGGGATAGCAGTTTAAACAACGAATTTAATCGCATAGATACCATCAATTTGATGCCTGGTGGATCTGAAAAATTCATCACACCGATTCCGCAGGTAGATAGT
>SEDB01000227.1 GCA_004210715.1 Pedobacter sp. | reverse complement strand
CAATCGGGAATTGACTCTGTACTGGTTGGTGTGCTCATCCTGGTATTTAGTATTTTATTTCCGGTGGTAAAACTAAGCTCCACGGGTATGCATCTTTTGGGTAGTAAAAAATTAGCGGAGAATAAAATCATAAAATATTTTGCTTTTCAATCGGGTAAATGGAGCATGGCAGATGTAATTGTAATCGCAATATTGATGGCATATATTGGTTTGAATGGTCTTCTGGAAGGTCAACTTCAAGCTTTGAATATTAAAAATGATTCATTAACCATTTTAACCACCAATAATACCGCCCTGCAGCCAGGTTTTATCATTTTTATCAGTTTTGTGCTTTATGGGCTGATCCTTTCAACAATACTGAAGTTTATTACTCCCCACGACGCACATTAACAGGTTAGATTAATTTTATGGCTACGAACACAAACAGTACTCAAAATATACCAGCTACGAGAAGCAAACTGGCTACGTTTGCGCTTATCGCCGGACTTGGCATACTTTTAATCGGATCGATTTTTTTTGGCTATCGCTTTCATAAACTAACCGTGGAACAGAAAGCGATTAAAGAAGATTACAGCTTATCGAATAACATTACATTTGGTATCTTTTCAGTAGATAGATGGGGCGATAAAATTTCGGCAGTTGTTGATCGCAGGGTAAAAGGCTTTAAATTAACGGCAAAGCAGAAAACCGAAATGCGTGAAGGTGTGGAGAAGGAATTGCATGGATTGATTAACAAGGCCGTGGCCGAAATTACCAGGCCTCAAAAAGGTTTAGGTGGCAAACTGAAAAAACTGGCTTTCAATACCTTCGTGGATGTGGATGAACTTCATGCCCAGGTTCCATCATTTGCGAAAACAATTGTGGTAAAAATTACAAGTCCTTCCAGCTTAAAAAAGATTAAAGGTATTGCAACAAGCAAAGTAGATGAGCTGGAAGAGCAAACTTACGATCGTTCCAACACGACCATTAGCACCGTTGAGCGTAATATTTACCATAAATATCATGTAAAAAATGCCACAGCTTTTGATCAGGTAATTAAAGCAAAACTCAATCAAATTGATAAGGAGACAACATTTAATGGCCTTTGTATACTTGCCTGCGTAGCTGTTGCGCTATTGGTGTGGTTGTTTCTGCGGAAACAGGTACAGCTTCATGTGCCTTTGTTTGTGATGTCGTTATTGTTTGCACTTACTTTACTGGTGGTGGGGGTAACCTCGCCCATTATAGAAGTTGATGCCCGGATTCAAAGTATGGAATTTGCCCTGTTGGGGGATAAAATAGCCTTTACCAATCAGGTGCTGTTTTTCCAAAGCAAAAGTATTTTAGGAATCATTGGAACCTTGATTGAACAACCCAAACCTGACGCCGTATTGGTTGGGGTATTGCTTTTAGTTTTTGTGGTAGTCTTCCCGTTGCTTCGTATTGTGGCAAGAGGCCTTCATGTATCCTGTGCACATCTTTTCGGCAGTCAGAAAGTGCTTAGGTTTATGGCTTTCGATTTAGGCAAATGGGACATGGCAGATGTGATGGTTGTGGGTATTGCAATGACCTACATTGGTTTAAACGGAATACTAAAAAGTCAGCTTTCCGGATTGAACATTGAGAATGATACCTTGAAAACCGTTACAGCGAACAACTCGGCCTTACAATTTGGTTTCTATATTTTTGTGGCTTATGTGGTATATGCCAAAATATTGTCTTTCATTATCAAGAAAATCGATGAGCGAAACGGCGATTGCTAAACATTAAGGTTCTTTTCTCCTTTTAATGATTTTGATCAGAAATTGTATCGGTTGATTTCGGTATCTTACGATAAATCGAAATCACCATGAAAATAGCAACATTCAGCACCTGTAAATATGATAGGGTGTTTCTTGAAAAATACAATACTGGGCATGAGCTCGTTTTTTTCGAAGAGGCATTAAGTTTACAAAATGTAGTACTTACCAAAGGATTTGATGCGTTGTGTCTATTTGTGAATGATCGGGCAGATGAGGCCGTGATTACGCTTTTAGAACAAAATGGCATCAGACTTATTTTATTAAGGTGTGCTGGTTTTAATAACATTGATCTGGCTGCAGCATCTGAAGCTGGAATAAAGGTGCTTAGGGTTCCTGCTTATTCGCCCGAAGCGGTAGCGGAGCATGCAATGGCCATGATTTTGACGCTCAACAGGAAAACGCACAAAGCTTATAACCGGGTAAGAGAAGGTAATTTTTCTCTGGAAGGATTGATGGGTTTCAACCTGCATGGTTGCAAAGTCGCTTTGATTGGAACTGGGAATATTGGCAAAGCATTTTATAAAATATTGAAAGGTTTCGGATGCGATGTTATGGCTAGCGATCCTTTTCCCGATCAATCTCTGGTTGATGATGGATTAGTTTATGGCAACCTTGAGACTGCCATTGGTGATGCTGATATTGTTTCGCTGCACTGCCCGCTTTCTGATGATAATCATCACATGATCAACAGCACCACACTAAAACTTTTCAAACCAGGTGCCATGCTGATCAATACCAGTCGTGGCGGCCTCATTGCTACGCAGGATGTGATTGAAGCCTTAAAGAATGGTCAATTGGGTTATCTCGGATTGGATGTATATGAGCAGGAATCGCAATTGTTTTTTCACAATCTATCTGAAGATGTGATTCAGGATGACTTAATTTCCAGGCTGATTTCTTTTCCAAATGTGCTTATCACTTCCCATCAAGGGTTTTTCACAGCAGAGGCCCTGGAGCAAATTGCAACCACCACTTTTGAAAATGCAGATGCCTTCAAGAGCGGATTAAATTTAGAAAATGAAGTATCTATTTAGGATTGATCAGCTATGCCCGGTTCCGCTGAAATTCGATGGCATTTCGTTGGTTGGGGTTTCATCAATTTCTGGTATGGTTTCATTGTAAGATAAAGCAACAGCATCTAAATGTGCTTTTAATTTGCTGATATTTTCATTTACCAGATTTCGATCCTCTGCCGTATGTTCGGGAGCGCCATCCATTGATTTAATTACTTCAAGGGCGTAATCCATAAAATCTTTTACATTTTCAGAAAGCAATGGTTTCGGAGTAATCATATTTTTATTGTTTTTTAAAGCAACAATAAAAGTCTCCGAAAGTTTTGTAATTCCTTAAGCTTAATACTGATCGTGAGATTCAAATTTGCCACTTGCAGCTGTTAAATTAATCTTAAATACGATAATGTTTTGATGCTGATCTTCAGGAATTCCATGAGAAGGTTCTTCTGAAGGGCGATTGGTCAGCGGCATGATGCGATGAATGATTCCCTGCATTGCCTGTTGTCTTTGCTCGCCTATTAATTCTATGAAATCTCCCCAAAGAATGGCACTTTCCCATTTAAAGGTATCAATGACCTGATCAACCTGAAAGCAAACTTTTGGATTGGCCCGCATCATCTCAATCTTTTTTCCATTTCCAGAATGGGCATAAATGGCATTGTCTCTGTATACGTAATTAATGGGGACAATGTAGGTTTCGCCATCTGCATAACAACCCAATCTGCCCATAACCTGGCGCTCCAGAAGATCGATGAGCTGCCTATTGTTTAATTCTCCTAACATATATTTTCTGATTTACCTGATAAATATAGGTCGGGAGTTTACTTCAATAAATGATAAGAATCATTAATTAAAATTACAATGATTTGTTTCCAGGTTTTCGCCATTCCCAAGGTGCAACCGGATGGGGGTCTTGCCATAATCCGGTCTTATTTTTCCTTGCTGTAATTTCCAGATGAGCATAAACATGGTTTTTCGAATATTTCTTGAAATGCCAGGCCATTCCCTGTTTGATCATTTCTTGGTTTACGATTTGTTTTTTATTGTTGGCCACTACAGCAATCAATCTTTTATATCGATCGTATTTTTCGCCATAAACCGTTACCAGCTGCCCGAAACATAAATTGGATAAAGCAATTTTTGCGTTATTTCCGTAGGGTTGCGATCTTCTTTTTTCCGGGCAGTCGATATGTGCCAACCGAATTTTGACAGGTGTTTTTTGATACAAAACTTCCATAGTGTCACCATCCATAATGCGGATTACTTTTGCGCTGAATGTTTTGTTTTTGAGGTTTGGTTCACTGGTTTCGACATAGTAAAGCGGCTGAATCCAAAGCCAGAATATGAATACTGTTATTTTTCCCATCCACATAAA
>SEDB01000226.1 GCA_004210715.1 Pedobacter sp. | reverse complement strand
CCAATGGATGACGGTCATCTTCTCTTTCGGATGAAAGGTAATTCCCCATGAATTGTTATGGGGAATTTTTCATTTCAAACAAATAGATCAGCAGCTTAATTGTTACCTCGAATGATCTATAAAACTCAATCCTTCAGGATTACGGATTTCTGAGGTAAATATTTCCGTACGAAGAATTCAAATCATAACTCGCACCTTGTCCCGGATTGGCGGTAATTGCAGTATAAAACCTTTCCTCTTTAATTTCATTGGGCTTTAAAGTAAAGTTAGTGTAGATTTTTCCGAAGCGGTTGGTCATTTTTAATTTACCTACATCCTGCTGTTTTAGTTTTGCCTCTATGCCGCCATAGGTTGCTTCTACATTTATTGGCCCAATAAAATCTTGAATTTCAACCACTCCATAAGTTGCTTTAACTTCAGTTTGGATATTTTCAGGAACCTTAATCTCAATTTTAATATCAATATTTCGTGTTTGATAATTAGAACGTTTCGCATCACTTTTATCCACAAGGTAATTATTCATATCCTTTTTAGTTTCGAAACGTTTTTTAATACCGTTCTCCACCACGTAAAAACTATAAGGTATTTTATCCATATCCAAAGTGTTTTTAATCAGAATTTTACCGTCAGATTCAGTTTGTACAAGTTTAAAAACAGTACTGTCCACTCCTTCATCAGTTTCAATTGTTGCCAGTACGGCGATTTCTTGTTTATTCCAGTTTGAGACTTTAATTTTATTCGGAAAATCAAATTGAAACGCAACCGTTTGCCCTTTTTTAACCGGATAAAATTTAGTTATTTTAGTTTGAGATAAGGCAATAAAAGGCCCTAAGGCTACAAAAAGCCAGCACAATATTAATTTCATGATCGTTTTGATTGATACTCCGAAAACAGAACTGCTTTGGAGAAAATGAACTTAGATGGTTATAGTATCACTATTTTGTACGCAGGTAAACATTGCTATAGCTTGATTTCAAGATCAGGTTAGCACCTCCACCATTTAAGGTACCTTTTATTTCTTCCGAACTTCTGCCGCCATAAGCTGCTAAACCTACCCCTTTAATGGTCACGTTAGTAGTTCCACGAGTTGCATTGCCAGAATTTAATTTAACACCTGCCACAGCCAAAGCCTCATCGGTAGCATTTCTTGCCGTATTCACGATTGTAATCTGTTCAGGTTTCTCTTTTTCTGCTGATTTATCGATCACAATTTTTAATGCATCCGCTGCATAAAGCTTTCCATAAGAGGTAAATAATTCCACATTTGCTTTTGTAGCGCTGGGTAAAGCCACATCAACAATACCATAAACAGATACTATTGAAACTGGTCCGGTAATAGCACCATCAAAAGTAGCATCTATCCCACCAAATAAAGTTTTAACGTTCATTGGGCCGGTGTTATTTTCCAGTTTGATGGCATTATAACTCGTAGAAATTTCGATCTCACTTTTTAAATTCTTCAGGATAATCTGATCCTGATACATATTGCTTTTATTTTCGAAAAATACCTTAACATTTTGAGGAACTTTTATGGTTAAAACACCATCCAGACTTTTATTTACGGCATTAACATTAATTTCCGATCCCTTTTCTGATACATCCAGGCCTAATCCTGTATTGTCTACGAAACCCGATGCGGTAATCATCCGTAAGCCTTTGGCACGCTCATCTTCTATTTCACCTGTTCTTTTAGGGAGTGAAAAAATGATCTCGTTACCATTATAACCTTCAACAACAGCCCCAGGTACATAAAGATTTAGTTTTCCTGATGATTTATTTAATTTGTATTCCTTTTGCGCCGATGCACCGATCGTGATGGAGAGCAAAGAAAAAAGAACGATGAATTGCTTTTTCATAATATTTATTGATTTAATGAGTGATTATAATTTATCTTGATTGAGTAATATATTGTATGCCTCATCCCTAACCGCGGCAAAAGTTTGCGGATTTTCCACTATTGCATGAAGCTTATCTTCAATTTTTACATGTTTCATTTTGCCTAGTGTGTTGATTAGGCCAAGTTGTACAATTGGATCATCTTGTTTACCTAAAGCATTAACCAGTAATGATGAAGCATGACTATCAGTTGAATACTTTTGCAAAACGCCCAATGCTGCCAGTCTAACATTGGTATTTCCATCCTGATTTAAAGTTTTGGAAAGCAGATCCATTGTTTTAGCATCGATACTTTTTGATTTTTCAATTTCCAAAATGGCCAGTAACCTTCTGCTGGCAGATGTACTATCATTTAATCCTGGATTCACTTCTACCTTTATATCCTGATTGGTTTTAATTCGTTTTTGTGGAGTTTGGGTTTGTGGCGCAACCTCCAGATTATTCTTCGCTACAAGTGTTTCCGTATTTTTGGAGGAATCTACCTGCACAGGCACTTTTAACTCTACCTTGTTAGGGTTTTTCTTGGTTACATGAACAGTTAATTGCTTTTCTGTTTGCTGTTGAAGGAAAATCACATAAGCCATTCCCATTGTAACCAATAGCGCCGCAGCCACAAGCCATTTTGTTTTTTTATAAAGTGGTACAACTTTTACAGCAGGTTTCGGCTGAGGTAAAACATTCTTTTTAAAGCGCTGCATGTCAAAAGCAGGTGCTTCAAGCTGATCGAATTCCTCCCTGTTCTTATCCACAAAATCCTTTATCTGATCATTCATAATAACATTTATCCTTTAATGACAATAATATTTTTTTCTTGGCACGGTGATACTGTGTCCTCACATTCGTTGGTGTTAAATCAAGCATCACAGCAATATCTTCATGAGTAAGTTTTTCAAAAACATGAAGATTCACAATTGTTTTATATCCCGAAGGAAGTTCTTCTATGCTCTTCTTCATGTCATCAACCCTGCAATCGAAGATTTCCATTTCATCCGTATCTACCACATCATCTTCGACATCCATTGTTCCTAAATCGGCAAAAACGATCTTTCTTCTTCTCAAATGAGATATGGATCGGTTGATGGCCAAACGTTTTACCCAACCCTCAATACTCACCACATCAACTAATTTCCCAACTTCACTAAATACGGAGCAAAATGTATCTTGTAAAATATCTTCAGCCTCTCCGGTATGACTAACAATCCGGCTGATGGAGTTGAAAACTTTTTTAGCATAACGGTTGTACAATCCATTATAACCTTGATCGCGTCCTTCCAGACACCATGCAATCAGTTCTTTATCAGTTATTTTCTCAGTAGATGGCAAATCGGAGCTTTTAATTTATCTTCTTAAATTACGTTTCTATATTCTAGTCGCAACATATCCAAAAGTGTTACACTTTTGAAACATCTTTTTTTTAAATAATATATTAATTTAAAAAACGGTTATCATCACAGGAGCAAAAAAAGACGACAACTCACTAAAAAACAACGAATTGTATATTAAAACAAGAAGATAAGTCTTATGATTAAAATTCCAGAAATAAATATTTTTTATTTCCGCCCTTCGCAGGAATAACGATTTTTTGTTTGACTATTTCAGAAATTTTATGAATACCGACCCAGAACAGTCGACATTCTGAGCTTTACTGGGATCTTAAAAGTATTTTTTTAGCCTCTGCCCTTTTGGTTTTTATTTCCCGCCTTTGCGGGAATCAAAACGTTCGACAATCCTAACCAGCATCAAATGCTGAATTGCCTTAAAGATTATCTTTTGCAATTACACTCCAATCATCACTACCATGCCCCTTCTCAATCCAGGTATCCATTGTGGCCACTACCGACGGAAGTACACTTAAGGTAATATTTTGTTCATCGGCTGCGCTGATCATCAAACCTGCATCTTTACGTGCCATGTCCAATTCCCATGATGGCTTACTATAATCTCCTGTAAGAATTTTATTTAATCGGGCAGGTACACCAGTTCCCGGATTCCATGAAGCAAACAAAGTTGCAACATCAGCAGTGGGTACACCCAAAGATTTTGCTAATGCCAAGGCATCTGATAAACCAGCAGTCAATGAGATCAGAAAAAGATTACCGGCCAGCTTAATCCCTGCTGCCCTGCCTTCTTCCTCTCCAAAATTTAAAACCTGCCCAGCCATTTTTGATAATTCTGGATGTAATTTCTTGATGACTTCCTGATCACCAGAAACCAACATGCTACCTGTACTTTCCAGCGCATTCGGAGGACCCATAAAAACTGGCGCATGGAGGTAAG
>SEDB01000225.1 GCA_004210715.1 Pedobacter sp. | reverse complement strand
CCCGAACCAAAACCACCCGCACCTTTCTCTACTGCAATTTTGATGTAACGGGCGTCAGGATTTCCTGCGAAACTGATATTTTTTGCGTCGCCATTATTTTTCCAATCGAAATCACTAACTGCTGTCCAGGTTTCTTTATTTTCACTGTAAAATACTTTTCCTTTCATTAAGGTTCCATTGCCGCCTGCTTGTCTCGGTAGATAAGTTATTTTATCTAATTTATTCAGTCCCCGTAAATCGATTATCATTTCGAATGGATCAGATTTTACCCCCCATTTGGTATGCCACATGCTCGATTCATCAAAATCAAATAGTTTTGAAACCCCTTCTCCACCTTGATTTTCAGCAGTAGTTTTTGCCAAAATTCCTCTAATGGCAAACTGCAACGGATTGGCGCCAGTGGTTACTTTAAGTACTGTCCATTCCGAAAATCCATCGTGATTTACGGCTCTAATTTTTAGCGAATAAGCTGTCTCCGGCGCTAAACCTTCAAATAGTAGCGTGGTATCACTAATTGTTGAATACAGCATTTCCTGAAACAGAATCTCATAATAATCTGCGTTCTGAACTTTATCCCATCTTGGCTTAAAATGAAATGCCCCCTTTTGGTTATCGCTAACTGTGAAATTTTGAGGTGCATTGAGCTTGCCTTTCGATATGAGTTGTTGATCAACCGAATCAGATTTAAAACCGTTAACTACAATTTCAACATTATTTTTGGTAATATCGGTAGTTGCCAGTTTGATTAAAAATTGAGGATTTTTAATGATTTGAACCTTTTCGAAAGCAGATTCCTTGGTGCTGAATTTATTAAGATTAGGCTTTTCATCGTAGAAAAAAACATTCTCATTCCGAGCAAATTCGTCGATTGATAAAACTTCATTGAGTTTTATTTTAGTGCTGCCAATTTTTGCCGATACCTTTTTAGGTTTCTCAGTAACATTGATCCGAACTTCGGTTGTTTTCTGTGCATTGAAACCTTCAAACTGACCTTTTGTTGTATAGATGTTTATGGTCGCTTTATCTTGCTCAACCAACGATTCAAGGAAAGTTGTTGTACCTTTTCCTAACCTGTAATTTTCAGTTCTGCCATCATCATCATATTCCAAGAAAGAACTTTTGTCATGAGGATAAATCTCATAAATACGCGTAGAAGATTTGATTTGATTTACATTATTATTTGCAGCTGTTAACGGTATAATTGCGCCAGCTTTTACAAAAACAGGCAACTTCCACAATGGAGCATCAAAGTTATTGATTACCCGATCTCCCTTGTATTGGTTTCCTGAAAAGTAATCGATCCAAAGTCCTTTCGGCAAATAAATACCATTTCTAAGATCGTTTCCATCCTTATCCATTTTTGTTTCCTGATAAATTGGAGCCACCAAAAAGTTTGGGCCATACATAAATTGATACTGCGTGGATATTCCATTGGTATAAGCATTTGGATACTCCAAAAACATGGCTCTAATCATCGGAAAACCATCAACAGCTTCTTTAGCAATGCTGTAGCTATAAGGCAAAAGCTCCGACTTCAATTTTAAATAATTTCGGTTGATGGACGTAATTGGTTCGCCTAAAGCTTGTGGATATTTTTCATTTGAGCCCCAGCCATCCATGTTGAGTTGCATTGGCGTAAATGTTTTCCATTGGAAATCTCTTGTATTTACGGCTAAATTTTTTCCGCCGAAAATCCCATCCATATCGGATGTAATATTGGGCTGACCAGAAAGCCCCGAGCCTATGTAAGTTGGGATGTGAAACCGAATGTATTCCCATGATCCACCGGTTTGATCGCCCGACCAGATTGTGGCATAACGTTGTGTACCTGCCCAACCATCAAGCGAAATAATAAATGGACGGTCGTTATTTCCATAATAAGGCATTGTTTTCGCCACATCAGCTACACCATTTAAGCCGAATGAATAACCTGCACCCACCCAGGCTACATCAGTTTTTAAAACCCTAACACCTGCATCCCTTACCTCACGAACAATATCGCGTTGCAGCAAAGGACTAATTCCTTCCTTCGGATGTAGATCAGACTGTGTCCAAAGACCAATTTCTACGCCTTTCTTCCGGGCATAATCTCCCAAATCTTTTAAATTCTGAACATTGCCTTCTAAACTTTGTGTTTGTCCGTAACCCGCACCGTAGCCATCATTGGGCAAAATCCAGCCGAAAGGCATATCGTGTTTTTCATAACGATCGATAACGGCACGGGCCGAAAACTGGTAGTTATTTTTCTCCCCATTAAGTGATTCACGAATTCCTCCGTTATCTTTTTGGCTCTCTTTATATCTTTTACCATCTTCAAAAAGAATCCCCTTTTCATCTTCTTTCCAAAAATCGCGGTTGTAGGCATTAAGGTGCCCTTCATAAAAACCAAATTTCGGAAGCAAAACGGGGTTTCCGGTAAGCTGGTAAAAATCATTCAAAATGCCTTTTGCTTCAGCATCAACCATAATGAACAAATCTAAATAACTGGTTTCGTGAGAAAGATTCACCAATCCTTTTTGTTTCGAACCAAAATCATACTTTCCTTTTGCAAAGGTGTACCACATGATTCCATATCCCTTGGTTGACCAATAAAACGGCGTTGGAGATGCAACACCACCATCTGTCCAGCTGTTTTGATTTTCTATTGAAATCACTTTCCCTTTATGTGAGAAGCGCCCATTTTGAACGCCTCCACCATAAAAAAACTCATCGGCATTTTCTTTCAAAATGATGCTTGTCGAATTTTTATCCAGAATTACAGGCGAACTTTGTTCAAGTACCAGCAAATTATCTTTCAAATTAAAAACCTTTATCAAATTACTTTTTTTATCAATTTGAAGTTTAACGCTCGAAGTACTAACGCTAATCAAGCCTGCTTCATCTTTTAATAACAGTTTGGAAATAGACTTTCTTGGGTTTTCAACCAATATTTCGGCAGCAGGTTTTGCTACAGGAGTTCTGATAAAACCACCATCTTCATCCTGAAATAACCTGAAGATATTTTCTCCATAGAAATCAATGGTTAAACGTTGTTTGTTAGATAACTGCAGTTCAATAGTGGTTCCGTTAATTTGTTTAGCAGTTAATACTTCAACAGGTAATTGATCTAGTTTTTTTGTACCGATCAAATTGCCATAAGATAATGCATTTTCCGATTGAAAAACTAAAAATAACGTTGCCGCAATTAAAAGTGTTTTTAAGGATTTTAATTTCATATAAGTTTAAACTTATGATAAAAGTAAGGCTCTAAATCTTAAAATTATAAATCAAATATTGCGCAAACGTTTGATTATGGAAATTTGTTACAAAACAAAAGCCGCAACAGTTTTCACTGCTACGGCTTTAATCAATATCGAAATTTAATATCGGTTAATAACCATTATTGCCAAATTCAGAAGCATTGGTAATGGCATCTAAAAAATACTGTGGAATTGGCCTAACCGTATGTTTTTTCGGATCGAAATTCGGTGCAATAATAGGATTCGTTTGCTGAAAATAAGCAGTAGTTAAGTTTCCGGTTCTTTTCAAATCAATCCAACGGGTATGCTCACCAGCCAGCTCTCTGCCACGTTCTTTTAAAATATAAGCCACATTCATTTCTGCAGGTGTGGCTAACATTTCAGCTTCACGGCTTGTAATTGCCGCACGTTTACGAATCACATTAACGTAGTTTGATGCTTTCAAAACATCATTACTTGCAAGGATCGCCGCTTCAGCTGCAATTAAATAAACCTCTCCTAAACGGATAATTGGAATATCACCTAACCAGTTTTGATTAGATTGCGCATACATTTTACCTGAGAATTTTTTGAAAGCAGGGAAAATATTGATCAGGCTTGGTTCATTTGGAAAAGAAGCAGGCAACTTATAGTTATTTGATGAATCGAAAAGATCGCTTGGATCTGCAACTAAAGCTGGAATTTTCCTTTTGTCGGCAGTTGGAATAACCCAGTTAGGTGTGAAAACTGAAAGACCTACATCATTCGTCATGTTTTTTTCCTCTTCAAAAGTTCCTCCGGAAGCCAGAAAATAATCAGGTCCGGTGTAAGCTTGTCTGGTACTTAAAATGGTTTTACCTACAATCGAAGGATCTTTTTGATAAGCCGTTGCCAATGCAGCTGTTATTACTTTATCGGCACTTGCATAAAACTTGTAGGTAAAAGTATTTGCAAA
>SEDB01000224.1 GCA_004210715.1 Pedobacter sp. | reverse complement strand
AAGTATTGCTTCTGCCGGATGGCAATGAACATAATCAGGTTGTAGAAACTGAAAACCAAGATCATTCCATAAAAAATGCCGAAATAAAAATATTCATCTAAAGCATATGAAATAAACCATTCTGCGCTTCTTAGCACAATAATAATATCAGCTATTTGAGAAGAACTGATTTTGAAATAATAGGTTTCAGTTTCGTTTCCATCATTTTGGATTGGAATTTCGAAATTTTTATGATGGATTAAACGCTTGTTAAAATCATTGGCATCTCCAAGATTTTCAATTTTATAACTTTTATCACGCTGTGGAAGATAAGCTGTGATATGGTCAATGGTTTGATCGAAAAATTCTAATAAAAATGGTTTTTCAGCACTTTCATTATGTTTAATCTTAATCCGAAACCAGTATGTTTTGTTTAAATTTTTAGTTTGAGGTGTGCTGTTAATACTTGCTTTAAATCTTTTGTCAAAAGCCGGACTTTTAATTTCATCGAAGGTAAATTTATCCTGCGCATCTTCCAACACTTCAATTTCTTTAAAAGTAAAGATGTGTTGGGGTAAGTTATTTTTGATTTGCACCGTTTTTTGAGCCTTCAAACCTGAAATGGCGACCAGTGAAATAACGAGTGGTAATATCTTTTTGAAAAAGGATAACAGCATGTAATGCAAAGGTAGTGATTTTGTAACTTCAAGCTAACTAGCGACTGATCAGCCCAGTTTCATTTTGAAAGATAAGTGAAATACTGGTGCCTTTACCTTCCTCAGATTGAATATCAAGATCGATTTTATGGAACTTGGCAATACTTTGTACAATGGCCAACCCTAAACCGAATCCATTTTCTTCCGTATTTCCTCTTATAAAACGATCAAAAACATTTTCAAGGAGTTCTTTGCTCATGCCTAAACCGCTATCAGTTACGGTTAAGGTATAAGTCTGATTAATGCTTTTGCCTTCAAGTTTGATTAAACCACCTTCAACATTGTATTTAATGGCATTGTTAATAATGTTTACCAGCAAAGTATGAATTAATGCCTTGTTCCCAATAAAGCGAAAATCTTCTGCCAAATTTAATTCGTACCCGATATTTTTATCTGCAATACGATCTCCCAGATCTTCATAAATATCTTCAATTTCTTTCCTGATACTAATATCTTCAGATTTTAAGTATTGATTGTTTTCTACTTTTGATATCAGTAACAAGCTGTTGATGATTAATTTTAAACGACTTAACGTTTTTAATGAAGCATAGATTTTATTTTCATGCGCTTCTGGTATCTCCGGCGTGTTCAGCATGTTTTCAAAACGCGTACTTAAAACTGAAATAGGAGTAAGCAGTTCGTGTGAAACATTCGCTATAAATTGTTTCTCCAGCGCAAAAAGCATATTAATCTTCCGCATTAAGGAATTAACGCTATTGTCTAGAATTTTAAAATCATCGGTTGTGGTTGGTATGTTCTCGTAATTATAGTGAGAAGGATCATCGACCAGATTAATTTTTCTATCAATTATGGCGTAAAAAGGTTTCAGCAAGAAATTGGAAAAGAAATAATCTGTTACCAGTGTAATCAGCAACGCCGCGAAGAGAACGATAAGCATGTAAAACCGTATGGCATTTTTGATGGATGAGAGTGCAGTCATTGATTCGCCAATCTCCAAATTGTACCAATTGGTGTGGTAGGAAAATTTATAGTTTAATATCCTGTAAACTTCAATGTCGCCTTCAATTTCTCTTTTTTCAGTGAAAATTTTAACTGATGCTGCATTTTGGTTATCAGCGATATCGGTTAAAATGATAAACTCTTCTTTTAATATATTATAATCAGTAAAAGACTGCTCCTTATTTAATAAACTATCAATTTCATTGTCACTCAAGTGCTCAATGATTCTGTTTTTCTTTTTAATTAATCGATTATCCAGTTGATTAAAAGCTAGTTTATCCAAAGAGAATAATATTATTCCACCTAAAATAACAATGATAGCAATTTTAGTGATGGCGTTATATAAGGAAAACTTAACCTGTAACTTCATTTGATGGATGATTTTAGAATGTAAGAGGGACAGTGTTTCGCTGGCAATAACAGGCTTTTAGCAATTGATCCGGTAACCAATGCTTCTTACCGTCTCAAACCAATCAATTGGGTTAATGGCGGTAAGCTTTTTACGGAGATTTTTTACATGAACATCAACAAAGTTCGAATCAGAATTTACTTCAAGAATATCGCCCCAAACGTGTTCGGTTAAACTCATTCTGGAAACCACTCTATTTTTGTTTAGCACCAAATAGTTGAATATTTCAAATTCCTTTTTGGTAAGGTTTAATCTTTCCTCTCCAAATGAAACCGTTCTGTTTTGAATGTTCAACAAGAAATTGTGAACATTAATTTCATTTTTTTCAAGCTTGTGTTTTCTACGCGTAATGGCATGCATTCGGGCCAAAAGCTCATTTAAAGAAAATGGTTTAGGCAGGTAATCATCAGCACCTTCATCCAAACCTTTAATGCGATCATCAACTGCGCTTCTGGCTGTTAGAATTATCACGGCATCATCACGATCTTTAATTGCCTTAAGTTGCTTTAAAACCTCAAATCCATCACCATCAGGTAATCCTAAATCAAGTAATATGAAATCGTAATTATTTACGAAAATTTTCTCCTCAGCTGATGATTTTTTCCAGGCGTGTTCTACAATGTACCCTTCCTTACTTAGAAATTCATCCATTTCAAGCGCCAGGCTCTTTTCATCTTCAACTATCAGTACGTTCATTTTAGTGTCGAGTATTTAGTATCGGGTTGTGAGTATCAAGTATAAAGTATCGAGTATCAAGATTGGGTGCATAAGCGATTTTCAATATTTTTCGGGTTGCTCTTTCAGCTTTATTCTTTCTCCTTTGATATTTCTGCTTTGCGCATTTGTCTTTATGCTTTATTCTTTTGCCTTTTAAGCTTTCTGCTCCATCACTAAATTAATATTTTTTAAGATGATCTCACAAGCCTCTTCAATTTCTTCATTCGAAATAATTAGAGGAGGAGCGATGCGCATGGAATTGCTACAATGAAGGAACCAATCAGAAAGAACACCATCTAAAATACACGCATCAATAATTTTTTTGTTGATTTCAAAGTTTTCAAATTCAACTGCCAGCATCAAACCTTTACCTCTCATTTCTTTGATTGCTGGGTGTTTTAAAAGTGATTTGAAAAGTTTTCCTTTCTCTTCTACCTGATCAACAATATGATTGTCAACCAATGTTCTTAATGTAGCCAAACCAGCTGCGCAACAAACCGGATGGCCACCAAAGGTTGTCATGTGACCTAAAATAGGATTATGCGATAATACTGACATGATTTCCAAAGAACTAATGAAAGCGCCAATGGGCATGCCGCCACCAATTCCTTTTGCTAAAAGCAAAACATCAGGAGCAATATTGTAGTGCTCAAAAGCAAACATTTTGCCACTTCGCCCGAAACCAGATTGAATTTCATCAAAAATTAAAAGTGTTTTGGTTTCGGTGCATTTTGCTTTTAAGGCTTGCATGTAATCCAAATCAGCAACTCTTATTCCGGCTTCGCCTTGAATAGGTTCGATAAAAACAGCAGCAATTTCTTCAGTTATTTTATCGAGATCATCAATATTATTATGCTGGATAAAACTTACGTTTGGTAAAAATGGACCGTAGCCTGATGAATAGAAATCACTTTCCATTAAACTTTCTGCTCCTTGTGTACTGCCATGATAGGCGTTTTTGCAGGCGATAAATCCTGTTCTGCCTGTATAGCGTTTAGCCAATTTCATAGCGCCTTCAACCGCTTCTGTCCCTGAATTTAAAAAGTACGTACAGCTTAAACTTGGGGGTAAAATATCGGCCAAAGCTTTTGCGAAATTTACTTGCGGCGTTTGTACATACTCACCGTAAACCATTAAATGCATGTGCCCTAACAAATTCGAGCATTAAAGGTTCGGGAGAGGTTTGTGCATTATGTTGTAAAAACAACTGACGTTGTGTAAGCATGGCACAAAAGTACGGAAATACTATAGCCTTTAAAATAAAAAGACCTGCATCACTGCAAGTCTTTTTATCTAATTTTTTGGTCCGCCTTTAAAGCGATTAAGCAACTCTCGCTTAAATCCTTCCTGTGCCCGGTAAAATTTCCCGACCACTTTAATTGGTAAACTGGATTTTAAACGATTGTAATATTTTTTATCAAGATTTAGATCTTTCTGTTTGAAATCGAATTCACTGGTAATCAAACTTTGAACCTGAGCATCACTCAAATTATCAATCTCTGTAGTTTTTCTATACGAGATCATTTTTTGCATGCGTTCTTTGCGTAAAGCATTTTGCTCAGCTTGCATATCGTTATAAATAGGCCAAAATATTTTAGCTTCTTCTGGAGACAGATCTAATTTTTGAGTGAAAAAGGCAATTTTTAACGATTCTATTTCCTCGCTTTTTGGTCGTTGTGCCAAAAGAGTAGTGGGTAACAGGAACATTAAAGCAACGAATAATAAATTCTTCATTTTTTAATTAATTTTTTAATTCATGAGTTAAATCACTTGGAGAGTAATTACTCAATATATAGTTTTCCATTTCTGTATCTGAGGCAGAAGTAGTTTTGGAAGTGCTGGTATTTTGAGCCTCCAAATGCTCAATAATTGTACTTTCTTCAATGTCATACAACATTTGTTCGCTTGCTAATTCAGCAGGTTGCATTTGAGCAGACGGGATAGACGGTGCGCTATTTTGGTAAAAATAAGCGCCGAAGGATGCCATTAAAACAAAACAAGCTGCACTTGCATATTTTACAATGTTTCTTTTCCAAAGCGGAACAATTTTAGCTGTTTTCGCTGGTTCTTCAGCAGCTATTTTACTTGCTATTCTGTTTTGTAGCGTGTCAAAATAGTTTTCAGGAACAGCAAAAGAATTTTCATTTACTGGCATCTCTGATAACCTGGTTTTTATTTCGATTCTTTCCGTTAAATCTTCGAAGTAATTCTGAGGAATTTCGAAACTATTATTGTTTGTTTTTTGCTTTAATCCATCTAGGAATAGGGTAGAAAGAATAGCCTCTTCAGCACTTTCGAAATAGTTATTCGGAACGGTAAAAGGATTATTTTTGCTCATTGCCGCTAAGCTAGGTGCATCCTTTTTCCAATCGTTATTTTCTATATTTTCGTTCATCACAGATATATGATTGATTAAAGTTGAAAAGGTTTAATAATCAATTTCATCATTTGTAATAATTGCTTCGATTTTTTTTGCTGCAATATGAAATGATGCTTTTAATGCACCTACAGACGTTCCTAAAACTTCAGATATTTCTTCATATTTCATATCATCAAAATATTTCATGTTGAAAATAATACGTTGTTTTTCAGGAAGTGTCAAAATAGCTTTTTGGAGTTTAAGCTCCAGTTTATCACCGTTAAAATAAGATGAGGCCACAAGATTATCGGCCAATTCTGATGAAACTTCATCCAGCGGGGTATTGTTTCGTTGCTTTTGCTTGTTTAAAAAAGTAATGGATTCGTTTGTAGCGATGCGATAAATCCAGGTATATAATTGGGAATCACTTCTAAACTTATCGAGATTTTTCCAAACCTTAACAAATACCTCTTGAATCAAATCGTCACAATCATCGTGGTTAAGCACCAATCGGCGTATATGCCAATAAATTTTTTGCTGATATTTTTTCAATAACAGGTTAAAGGCTTCATTTCGAGTGCGCTCAACGGCGAACATGGCAAGAATTTCTGAATCTTCAACTTGTTTCATTAATAGGGTTTTGATGTTCTGGCGTTCTTTGAAACGCTTTTAACAAAAAGTTTAGTTTATTTTTTAGAAAATGTATGTTTCTAATTCTTCGGTAAC